>JADHQX010000007.1 GCA_016777745.1 Candidatus Pelagibacterales bacterium | reverse complement strand
TTTTCAAAGGAAAGCGACAAAGCACAAGTCATACTTACTTACATCCAGTCTCAGATCGAAAAAACCTAACTATAAAGACCAATCTTAACGTAAAAAAAATAATTATAGAGAATGGTAAAGCAAAAGGTGTTGAGTGTGTTATTAATAAAAATTTAATAAACTATTATGCAGATGAGGAGGTCTTGTTGTGTGCGGGATCAATAAACTCACCACAAATACTAATGCTATCAGGTGTTGGTCCTCAAGATCACTTGGCAGAAATGGATGTTGAAGTAAAACAAAGCCTCGAAGGGGTTGGACAAAATTTACAAGACCATCTTGAAACATATGTGCAATATGAGTGTAAAAAACCTGTAACGCTATTTAATGAATATAATCCAATAAAAATGGCACTTACTGGAATTGAGTGGTTCTTATTTAAAACTGGGACCGCTGCTTATTCCAACTTAGAAACAGGTGGCTTTATCAGAAGCAATGAATTGGTTGATTATCCAAATATTCAATATCATTTTTTTCCTTCATTAGTTCTAGATCATGGCAGAACTAACCCTGATCGTCATGCTTTTCAAGCCCACGTTGGTCCAATGCGTCCAACTAGCAGAGGAGAAATAAAACTAAAATCAACTGATCCGAGTGCTGCCCCATCAATTAGATTTAATTATATGCAAACTGAGCATGATCTAATGGAAATGAGAGAGGGAATAAGATTAGCTCGTGAAATATTTCAACAACAAGCATTTAATGAGTACCGAGGTAAAGAAATAAACCCTGGAAAACTTGATACTGATAGTGAGCTCGATGAATTTATAAGAAATAGAGGTGATACCGCCTACCATCCTTGTGGTACTTGCAAGATGGGTAAAGACACTACTTCTGTAGTAGATGAACAGTTGCAAGTATACGGTGTAGAAAAATTGCGAGTAGTAGATGCCTCTATTATGCCAAAAATTATTACTGGAAACTTAAATGCTTCAACTGTAATGATTGCTGAAAAAGCTGCTGATTATATATTGGGTAAATCAATTGCAGCTAATAATGTTGGATTTTATAGAGCTGGCTAAAAATTAATTAATACTAAATTTTTTTATATTTTCACCATTTTTAATAGAAAATATACCAATAAAATTTTTACCTTTGATTGTGTAGTGAATAGTCAAGGTTTCACTATTGCTATTAATGTTACTAATATCTGCATTATCAGGCAATTTAATATTTGTTGGAGTGCTTATATCTGAGTTATCACTTGTGAATAATGTTTCATCATTTATTCTGTATATTATTGTAGAAATAATTACTAAAACACCAGCAATAATTAGAACGCCCATGAATATGACAAGATATTTTAAACCTCGAAGATTATTTTGATTATCAGACATGAACAGTAAAATGCATCATCTTGAAGTAAATGTAAATAAATACATTGGTTATAGATTAGATAAATTTGTAGCAGAAAATCTGCATAATATAAGTCGATCTAAAATCAAATCTTTAATAGAAAAAGGTCTTATTACTGTAAATGAAATGACAAAAGATCCTGATTACAAGCTGGGATTAAATGACAAGATTTCTATCAATGAAAAAAATGAGGAAAATTCAAAATTATTAGGAGAGAATATTAAGCTCAATATTGTTTATGAAGATGAAGATCTTTTGGTGATTGATAAACCCGCTGGACTAGTAGTTCATCCTGGAGCAGGTAATAAAAATGGTACTTTGGTTAATGCATTAATTTATCATTGTGGAAATAGTCTTTCTTCAGTTGGAGATAGGAAGAGGCCAGGTATTGTTCATCGAATTGATAAAGACACTAGTGGCTTACTTGTTGTTGCTAAAAATGACTCAGCACATTTAAATCTAGCTAAACAATTTGAAGATCATACTGTTAGTAGAAAATATTTAGCTCTTTGCTGGGGAAAATTAAAACCTAGTTCTGGAAAATTAGTTTCATTAATATCTCGAAGCAATAAAAATAGAATTAAGATGATGTCTTCCAAAATAAAGGGCAAAGAAGCAATTACAAATTATAAAACTTTAGAAACTTATGTTGATAAAAAAGGTGACTCTTTTGCATCTTTGGTTGAATGCAAATTAGAAACTGGAAGAACGCACCAGATTAGAGTTCACTTAACTGAGAAAGGTAACCCAATCATTGGTGATAAAGTTTATGGTAGGACTCCTATGCTTAAATATAGAAATTTAAGTCCATCAATTCAGGATCTAATTAAAGATTTGCCAGGACAAGCTTTACATGCATATTTATTAGGATTTAATCATCCTACTAAAAATAAAATTATTGAATTTCAGTCACTTAAACCAGAATACTTGAGTAATTTGATTAATTCTATTAAGAATTAGGCCTATTGAAATTAGTGAAATAAACCCAATATATTAAGTAATGAATAATAATTTGAATTTACCATCTTTATCAAACGAAGGGAGTCTTACTCACTACCTTCAACAAATAAAGAAATTTCCCATGCTTTCTCAAAAAGAAGAGATATCTTTAGCTAGAAAATGGATTAAAAAAGGTGATACAGATGCTGCTCATAAATTGGTAACCAGCCACCTACGTTTAGTTGCAAGAATTGCAATGGGTTATAAGGGCTATGGCTTACCAATTACAGAATTAATCTCTGAGGGCAATATTGGATTGATGCAAGCTGTAAAAAAATATGATCCAGAAAAAGGATTTAGACTTTCAACATATGCAATGTGGTGGATAAGAGCTGCAATACAAGAGTATGTACTTAAATCTTGGAGCTTAGTTAGAATTGGAACTACTGCTGCTCAAAAAAAATTATTTTTTAATCTTAAAAAACTTAAAAATCAACTTACTAGCTATAACGATGGATCTTTAAAGCCTGATCAAGTTAAAGAAATTGCTGAAAGACTTGATGTTACAGAAGCAGAAGTTTCAGATATGGAAGGAAGAATGTCTGGTACCGACTATTCACTAAATGCAGTTGTATCTGAAGACGGTGTAAGTGAATGGCAAGATTGGTTAGTTGATGAAGATGCTGATCAGGAAGTTAAACTTGCTGAAAGAGAAGAATTATCAAAAAGAAAAAGCTTACTATCTAAAGCCATTAATATTCTGAACGAACGTGAACAGAATATTATAAGTGCTAGAAAACTATCTGAAGTACCTAAAACTTTAGAAGAATTAAGCAAGACCTATAAGATTAGCAGAGAAAGAGTAAGGCAGATTGAAGAGAAGGCTTTTGCTAAACTTCAATTAGAAATGGTAAATCTTGCTAAAGAAACTCGATTAATTCCAGCTTAGGCAAATACATCATTTAATAAAATTGTATCTTCTCTTTTGGGGCTAGTAGAAACCAAGTCTATTTTAGCACCTATTAAATTACTTATTCTATTAATATAATTAATTGCTTTCTCAGGAAGGTCTTCTAATTTTTGACAACCAGCAGTTACAGAGTTCCAACCTTCAATTTCTTCATAAATAGGTTTGATGTTTGCTTGATCAAACTCAGAGCTTGGAAAATAATCTATTTTTACCCCATTAAGCTCATATCCAATACAAACTTTAAGTATTTCAAAAGTATCTAAAACATCTAATTTTGTTAATGCGATTCCATTAATACCAGCTTGTTGTACAGCTTGTTCAACTAAAACAGCATCAAACCAGCCACACCTTCTTTTCCTGTTTGTTACCGTGCCAAATTCATGTCCTATTTCTCCAAGTTTTTGACCAATTTCATTATCTTCTTCTGTTGGGAACGGACCTGATCCTACTCGCGTTGTGTAAGCTTTAGTAATACCCATTACATGATTGATTCTATTTGGGTTTAACCCACTACCAATTGCAGCATAACTAGAATGGGTATTTGAAGACGTAACAAATGGATATGAACCATGATCTACATCTAGCAAAAAACCTTGAGCACCTTCAAATAAAATTTTGTTATCTGGTTTATTTATCTCTCTAGATATTTCAATAATTGATTTTGCATATATCTTTATTTCTTGCCCCAAATTATAAATTTCATCAGTAACTTGAATAGCGTCATATTCATCTTCACTATACCCACGCATCAAAGCATTGTGATGATTTAATAAGTTATCTACTTTTAGCTTTAGATGTTCTTTATCAAATAAATCACAGACTCTTACTGATCTTCTCGCCACTTTATCTTCATAGGCAGGTCCAATCCCTCGTTTTGTTGTTCCAATCTTGTCTTTTCCTGCATTAATTTCTCTTAGTTCATCAAGTTTCTGGTGAAGAGGTAAAATTATTGAAGCTTTATCTGAAATTGTTAAATTTTTGGGAGTGATTTTTATATCTCGGTCAGTTAAACCTTTAATTTCATTAATAAGTGCTCTTAAGTCCAAGACTACACCATTTCCAATAATTGATTTTTTGTCTGAACGTAAAATACCAGATGGTAATAGATTTAGTTTATAAGTCTCACCATCAATAACTAAAGTATGGCCTGCATTGTGACCTCCTTGAAATCTAACTACAACGTCAGCTTTACTTGATAACCAATCGACAATTTTACCCTTACCCTCATCGCCCCATTGAGAGCCTATAACTACTACACCTGTCATTTAAAACCTTTTATAATTTTGTAAAAAAAGAATCAACTTCTGTGACAACCTTATCAAGAATTGAAGAATCTTTACACTCTATCATTACCCTTAATAAAGATTCTGTTCCAGACATTCTAACAAAAATCCTACCTTCACTTCCAAGCATATCTTTACAGTTATTAATCATTTTGATTGTATGATCTGCCTTCAAAACTTTGCCATCGTTTATATTAAAGTTTATCAATTTTTGAGGTATAGGATCAAAAACATTGAGTGTTTTGCTAGATGATTGATTTTTCTCAATTACAATTCGTAACACTTGAAGCGCTGCAATCATTCCATCACCAGTTTCAATAAAATCTCTGAGAATAATATGACCTGATTGTTCTCCTCCAATATTAGCATCTATATCTAACATCATTTCTTTTACATATCTGTCTCCTACATTTGCTCTATGTAGCGTTATATTATTATCTCTTAAGATATTCTCTAAACCAAGATTTGACATTTCTGTTGCAACAATTGCGTTCGTTGAAAGCTGATTATATTTTTTCCAATGCAAAGCTAAAAGTGCAAGGATTTGATCACCATCAATTATTTTACCTTTTTCATCACAAATAATTACTCTATCACCATCGCCATCTAGGCAAATTCCAATATCTGCTTTTTCCTCAACTACTTTCTTTGCCATATTTTCAGGTTGGGTAGATCCACATTCATGATTAATATTAGTACCGTTTGGATCAACACCAATAGCTATAACTTCAGCTCCAAGTTCCCATAATATAATTGGTGCAGATTTATATGCTGCGCCATTCGCACAATCTAATACGATTTTTATTCCTTCTAAGTTAATTTTTTTTGGAAATGTATTTTTTTGAAACTCTATATATCTAGCATTGGCATCTTCTAGTCGCTTAGCCCTTCCCATTTTTTCTGGGCTAACTAAGTGCTCTTCAATGTTTGAATCCATTAACTTTTCAATCTCATATTCAGTTTCATCAGATAGTTTATTACCATGTTTATCAAAAATTTTAATCCCATTGTCTTTATAAGAATTATGAGAAGCTGATATCATAACTCCTAGATCAGCACGCATAGATTTTGCAAGCATTGCGACTCCTGGAGTTGGTATAGGTCCAAGTAATAGAACATCTAATCCCATTGACAATAAACCTGAGGTTAATGATTGTTCAATAGTGTAACCTGATAATCTCGTATCTTTACCTATTACTACTCTGTGTTTATGTTCGCCCTTAGTAAATAATTTACCTAAAGACATACCCAAACGTATCATTGTTAAACCATTAAGCTTATAGCTATTAGATGCTGCACGAATACCATCTGTACCAAAATATTTTTTTTGCATTTTTGTAATGATTATAATTTATTAAAAACCTTTATCGCCTGAGAGGTCTCAAACACATCATGCACTCTAAAAACTTGAACACCTTGAGATAGTGCATAGATAACTGTTGATAAAGAACCGCCCAATCTTTTTTCTTCTAAAGCATTTTTATCAAGTTTACCAATAAAAGTTTTTCTTGATGAACCTAATAACACAGGACAACCCAAAGAATGAAGTAATGCAATGTTAGATATTAGACTCAAATTTTGTTTCACAGTTTTACCAAAGCCAATTCCTGGATCTAATATTATAGATTGTCTATTAATTTTCTTACGCTCACATATAGCAATCTTCTTTTTAAAAAAATCGTATACGTCTAGTAATACGTTTTCATAATTAATATTTGATTGCATTGTTTTGGGATTTTTTATCGAATGCATCAGTACAAATGGTATTTTATTTTTTTTTATTAAATCAATTGATTTGCTACTATATCTCAATCCTGACACATCATTAATTAGATCAATATTATTTTTTATTCCTGCTCTCATAACGTCAGGCTTTCGTGTATCAAGTGAGATAATAGTTTTTTTATTTTTACTTTTTAGTTTTTTTATTGCTGGAATGACTCTGGCGATTTCAACTTTACTTACAATTGTTGTTGCGCCAGGCCTTGTAGATTCTCCACCAATATCAATAATATCCGCACCATCTTTTATCATTTGTGATGCATGGGCTGTACTTTTATCTAAGTTATTAAATTTCCCACCATCTGAAAAACTATCAGGTGTTACATTCAATATGCCCATAATTTTCGGCCGATTAAAGTCTATTGAAGCTATCTTTTTTCTAGGAGCAGTAATGTTTTTAATCTGATCTAAGACAGACTTTAACTCTTCTTTTTTTAATGAGCTTAAATCTTCTAACTTTAAAAATTTATTATCTGTTTTATCTTTTTTTCTAGTAATTATTTCAATAGTATCAAAAAATAAGTTTGAAGAACCTAATTTTTTATAATCATTAGAAGTTTTATTTTTCTTAGAAAAAATTGGGCGCACGTAGTAATTCATTTCGCCCTAATATCCTATAAAAGATTTAAGATGTTTGTGGTTTTGGCTTTAAGTCTGGATTAACAGTTGGTTTAGACTTGCTACTTTTTGGAACTGAAGGCCCAGCATTTTTTATTTCATCTTCTGGGTTTGCTCTATTAATAGTTCCAGTTTTTAGTAGCTCTTTAATTTCTGCTAGCTCTAAAGTTTCATATTCAATTAAACCTTTTGCTAGAGTATGAAGATCATCAATTTTAGTATTCAAAATTTGTTTTGTTTTTTCATATGATTTATCAACAAGTTTTTTAATTTCTGAATCAATAGTTTTAGCTGTTTCTTCAGAGACATTTTTATGTTTTTGCACTGATCTTCCTAAGAAAACTTCTTCATCATTTTCAGCATATAATATTGGGCCAAGAGTATCACTCATACCAAATTGCGTAACCATTTCTCTTGCTGTTTTAGTGACTTGTTGTATGTCGCTTGACGCACCTGATGTAACCTTATCGCGACCAAAAATTATTTCTTCTGCAACTCTTCCACCAAGCGCACTCACCATTCTGGCCTCATATTCTTCTCTAGTAACTGAAATAATATCTTTTTCCGGTAAGTACATTACCATTCCTAGTGCTCTGCCCCTTGGTATAATTGTTGCTTTATGAATTGGCATAGAAGCTGGTAGGTTTAAAGAACATAATGCATGACCCGCTTCATGATAGGCGGTCAGCTTAATTTCATCTTCTGTCATCACTGCAGATCTTCTTTCGGTACCAAAAGCAACTTTGTCTCTGGACTCTTCAAAGTCAATCATTGTAACAATTTTTTTATTCTTTCTCGCAGCAAGTAAAGCAGATTCATTTACTAAATTTGCTAAATCTGCTCCAGAAAATCCTGGTGTACCTCTGGCAACAGTTCTAATATTTACATCCGGAGCGAATGTAATCTTTTTCATATGAACTTTTAATATAGCTTCTCTACCAACTAAATCAGGGCTAGGTACAACAATCTGTCTATCAAATCTTCCGGGTCTAAGTAATGCAGGATCAAGAACATCAGGTCTATTTGTTGCTGCAACTATAATAACACCTTCTTGAGCATCAAACCCATCCATTTCAACTAATATTTGATTTAATGTTTGCTCTCTTTCATCATTGCCACCGCCTAAACCAGCTCCTCGACTTCTTCCTACAGCATCAATTTCATCAATAAATATGATACATGGTGCGTGTTTTCTTCCTTGTTCAAACATGTCTCTTACACGAGATGCGCCCACCCCAACAAACATTTCAACAAAATCAGAACCTGAAATACTAAAAAATGGAACCCCTGCTTCTCCAGCAACAGCTCGAGCTAATAAGGTTTTACCAGTTCCTGGTGATCCTACTAATAGTGCTCCTTTTGGAATTCTGCCTCCGAGTTTTTGAAATTTTCTTGGATCTTTTAAAAATTCAACAATTTCAACTAACTCTTCTTTTGATTCATCTACACCAGCAACGTCATTAAATGTAATCTTGTTTTTATTTTCATTTAAAAGCTTGGCTTTTGATTTTCCAAAACCCATAGCGCCACCTTTGCCACCCTGCATTTGTCGCATAAAGAATACCCATACTCCAATAAGTAAGAGCATAGGAAACCAAGAGATTAAAATTCCCAGAATAGAAAACCCATCATCAAGAGGTGCTGCGGAAATATTAACGCCCATGTTAGTTAATTTTTCTACTAGAGTTGGATCATTGACTGCGTAAGTTTTAAATTTTCTTCCATCTGAGAAATTTCCAGAAACATTATTACCACGAATAGTAACATCGTTTACAGATCCATTCTTAACATTTTCTAAAAATTGAGAATAAGTTAAATCTAGAGTATTGGCAGTGTTACTGGCATTAGGATTGAACAGATTAAATAATCCAATTATAATTAAGCCAATAAAGAGCCAGAGAGCTATGTTTTTTAAATTCATGATTTCAAAATAATATTAATATATATGTAATAACTAATTCAATACTTACAAGAAATATAGTAAACCAAATAAATTATATAAATCAATAGCTTATTGATGCAATTATTCTTTTAACTGTGAATGAATATCAATTAACTCATATTTTTTAATAGACTTAATATTTTTGTCTGAATAATTAATGTCTGGAACGGCAATTAATTTTTTACCTTTCCATATACTTAAATGTGAAGGCGGGTAAATGTCTTTGATTAATTTATTGCTATATCTTTTGGGCACTGATTTTATTCCATTTTCTCCGAGGTACTGAATAGATAGTCCTTTAGCATAATCATTTTTCATAGTTACCTTGTATTGTTCATTCCAAATAAAATTACTTGATGCAATTTTAGTAACACAAAGTTTTCTAGTAACTTCAGGTAAAAATAGTATTTCTTTTTTTTCTTTCTTAACTAAACATCCAGCTATTGTTAGACTTTTAAAATTATTTTTAAAAATAAGATCTAATAGATTCAAAATATTTTTAGATCTTGGAGTATTCTTTCCTCTTCCAATAAATATAAGAAGTTTTGATATAGATCTAAATTTTACTTCTTCAGGCAATGGCTTAAATTGATCTATTAATATAGATATTACCCCTCTACTGTTAATTTTTATAAAACTTTTCAGTGATGAGTTAATCAAATAGTTAATTGAATTATTTGCTTCTTTTAGATTTTTGATAGTATTTAAAAGCCTTTTATTATTTAATCCTTCATTGATTAAATGACTAGAAACCTTACGTACTCTTGATCGATCAAAATTATTATCAGTATTGGTTGGATCCAATATATATTTTTGTTTTTCGTTTGCTAAATAAGAAATTAAAGATTTTTTTGGATATTTTAATAAAGGTCGTAAAATATTTACCTTACTCTTTTTAAAATTAAATTTTTCTTGAAGGGACCCTAACCCTTTAATCCCACTCCCCCGAATAATACGTAACAAGACATTTTCAACTTGGTCGTCCAAATGGTGGCCTGTGAATAGATATCTAATATTTAGTCTTTCACATTCTTTGATTAGAAGCTCATATCTTTTATCTCTTGCATTGGAAAGAATGTTTGAGTTTGGCTTAATATTTTTCCATTTTATTATTTTATGCTTTATTTTTCTTTTTTTAAATTCAGATGCTAGCCATTGCAATTCATCTTTAGATGATTTTCTTAAACCATGATCAATACTAATAGCTTTTAAAGCAATGTTATTTTCTAAAGAAAATTTTTGTAGCAATATAGTTAAAGCTAAGCTATCTGGACCTCCAGATACAGCGACAGCAATTTTTTTACCGAGCTTAAATTTTAAGAGACTTTTAAAAAAATCTTGTTCTAATATTGGATCAAAAGATTTTGATTTTTTTGGTTTAATTAACTTTACAGCCATTTCTCTGAATCTCAATATCACCTCTGTCTAGAATAGATTGCGCTGTTTCTGGATAGCTAATTCTTAACTTAGCTAGAGAAGCACATCCTTGTTCTAATTGGCCCATTTTAACCAACGAAATTCCCAATTTTAATAGTCCACTTGGTGCCTTGGGACTATCTGAATGATTTTGATATAATGATAAATAATTTTTTGCAGCATCTTTAAAGTTTTCTCTTACATAGTAAGTTTCTGCAAGCCAAAAATATGAGTTTGATAAAAGCTTCTCATCTTTAGATATTTTAATAAATTCTTTTAAGGCACCTTCTGCACCTTCATAATCACCTGAAGTTAGCAAGTTTATACTAAAGTTATATTGTTCAATTTCTGAGCCTTCTGGTAGAATTAATAATTCTGGCTTCTTGTCTTCAACCAAAATCAAGCTTTCTTGATCAATAGTAGCTGTAATTTCTTGCTCACCAGCAACAGTATTATTTTCTTCTAATGGCACTGCAAGAGTGCCAAGATTTTTTGGAGCTAGGTCATAATCTACAACTTCGTTCTCAGTTGATACTACTGCTTGATTGTTGTTAGTGGAAGTAGCAACATTTACATCTGAAAATCTCATCTCTGTATCAGCTTTAAAATTATTAAAATTATTGATTAATGTTTGAAGGCTAAATAAAACTTCTTCTATACTACCAGTTAACTCTTGTATCTGGTTTTGAAGTTCAGAGATTTGAATTGATTGTCTTGTTATAATTGACTCATAATCTCCAGCACTAAAATTATTTTGGCTAGAATTTGTTTTATTGAATGTAGCTTTTTCTAAAACTTTTATTCTATTTTCTATTGAATTAATTTTTGCAATAATATCATCAGTTGAATTTGAACTAGCTGTTGAGCCTAACCCAATTATAAAAATAAAGCTTAAGATAATTGTTTTAGTATTTGAACTAGACATAAAATGACTCATATTTTATTTATAAGTCAAACACAGCTATTTGTCTAAATAAAGGCAAATAGCTGAAGTTAAATTTGAGTTTTGTAATCTTAATTTGTTCTGACTGAAACCGAGCGTCTGTTTTGAGCCCATGATGTATCATTCGAACCACTTTGTACTGGTCGTTCCTTACCATAACTAATGGTGCTTATTCTATTTGAGCTAATTCCTTGACTCATTAAATAATCTTTTACTGATGAAGCTCTTCTATCGCCTAGTGCTAAGTTATATTCTCTAGTGCCTCTTTCATCTGCATGTCCTTCTATAGCAATTGCAATAGATGGGTTTGCTTTAAGCCATTTTGCTTGCTTACTCAGAGTTGCTTGAGCAGAAGCTGCTAATGAATAACTGTCGTATGCAAAGAAAACTCTATCTGGAACATTTACTGCTAACATTTCAATAGTTTCTGTTCCAACGTAAACTCCTCCAACAACTTGACTTTGACTAGTCGATGAAGTTTCTGTAGGTGCGGTTGCACAAGCTGCAAGAAACGAGGTTAATAGGAAAATAGCAAAGAAATTGCTAAATTTTTTAATGCTTTGATTCATTTGTATGTTTTCTCCAAAAATTTAATATTGCCCCTTTTAGTACTCTATTTACTTAATAGTTCCAAGTCTAGATAAAATTAAGTGTATTTTTTAGGTTTTACTGTAGCAAATTAGACCATGATGGATCAGATCCATCTTGAGGTGTATCAATTTTTCTTTCATTAAAACCTGTTAGGTCGATGGACCATAAAGTTGAAGAATGACCTTGGCCAGTGTCATTTGCTGGAGTTTCCCTATAAAAAGTAAGTACTCTTCCATTTGGCGACCAAGAAGGTGCTTCCTGATACCAACTTTCAGTAAGCAATCTTTCTCCCTCTCCATTAGTTCTCATTACTCCAATAGCATAACTACCCTTAAAGTTTTTTGTAAAAGCAATTAAATCTCCCCTTGGTGACCATACTGGCGTTGCATAATTTCCACCTTTATTGGATATTCTTTTTTGATTTCTACCATCGTTGTCCATTACATATAATTGCTGACTTCCACCTCTATCTGAATTAAAGGTTATTTTTCTTCCATCTGGTGAATAACTTGGCGAAGTATCAATTGCTGCATTAGTTGTTAATCTAGTAACAACTCTACTTTTTAAATCCATTACATAGATATCTGAATTTCCATCTTTTGCTAAACTCATTATAATTTTACTTCCATCTGGAGAAAATCTTGGGGCAAATGTCATACCAGGAAAGTCTCCAACAACTTCTTGGTTTCCAGTTTCAATATTCAACAAATATACCCTTGGCAAATTCTTAAAATATGAAAGATAAGTAATTTCTTGTTTAACTGGGTTAAATCTAGGAGTTAATACTAATTCCTTACCACTAGTTAAATGACGATGATTTGCACCATCTTGATCCATAATTGCTAATTTTTTAATTCTTTTATTTTTAGGTCCACTTTCTGAGACATATAATATTCTAGTATCAAAATAACCCTTTTCACCAGTTAGTCTTTCATAAACTTTATCAGAAATCATATGGCTAATTCGCCTCCAGTTATCTAATGTTGTTATTAGAACTAAAGCCTCAATTTCTTTTTCTGCAAGTGTATCCCACAATCTAAATTCAACTCTCAATTTGTCTTCATCAACAATTTTTAGTTTTCCAGTGACTAGGGCTTGAGATTTAATTAATCTCCAATCTTCAAACCTTGGTCTTAAATGCATTGCAGAATTTTTCTGAATAAAAGCATCTTCATTAATAGGAGCAAATAAACCACATCGCTCCAAGTCTGCCTTAACAACATCAGAGAGATTATTGGAAATTTCATTTAATTTTAATGAGTCTGTTTCATCATAGAAAAAATCTGAAATGGCGATGGGTAATGGTTCTCTATTGCCCTCCGTTATATCAATCTCTATTAGTGCTATTGCATTGGTAGTTAAGCAAAAGCTGATAATTGCAAAAAATTTTATAATTCTTATCATGATAATTACCTTAGTATTTCTCTTGGATCAAAATTAAGTTGAAGAGTTTTCCAATCTTCATATCTATCTATTGAAGGAGTTTTAATTGGATCACACCTTCTTACTGCTCTTAAGGCACTTTCTGCTAATACTTTAAAATATTTTTGACTTGGTTTGTTCATTCTCTGATGATCAGTTACTTCGGGTGGTTTCATTAATGAGCCATCTTGCCTTAATGATATCTTAACTTTCACCACCAAGCTATCATCTTCAGGCATTCCTATAGGTATGCTCCAACAGCGTAAAAATTGTGATCTTATGGCGTCTTCTTCGCTTAATGTCAACTTGTCGACCAGAGTATCGGTTGAGTCTAGAGACTCGTATTCTTCATCCTTAGCGTCTTCAATCGGCTTAGTGTCTTGTGCCATATCAATAAGTTCTGCAATTTTTAATGGATCAAAATTATCTTTCTTTTTTATTACTGGCTTCCTAATGGGCATATTCACAACTGATTTTTTTTCTACTACTTCAGGTTTAATAATTTCTTCCTCTGGAGCTGGATCTTTAATTTTTTCATCTGATTTTTCCATCTTTGGTTTAAGAATTGGTTGATTGATCTTTAGATTATCTTTTTTTTTATTATCTTCTTCTTTTTCAACAACTTCTCTTTTGCTAACTTCTGGAACATTAGTTTGTTCAGTAATTTCTAATATTTCAACTTGTACAACAGGAGGAATATCAATTACTGGTGAATTAAAGATAGGTAGCCCTAAAATTGTTAAAACAATGAATCCAATATGTAGAAGTGATGAGGTAATAATTGAAATCTGCATATTTGTGGCATTACATAATTAATTAGTTATAGGTTTAGTTATTAAAGCTACTTTAGAAAAACCTGATCCAGACAACTCGCCCAATACTCGCATAACTTTTCCATAGTTAATCACTTCATCTCCTCTAACATAAATTTTTGTATCCAATCTATTTTCTGTAATAGCAACTAGTTTAGGAATTAGCTCTTTAATATTAACCTCAGTTTCTTGAATATAAATATTACCATCTTTAGATATTGTTAATTCTAAAGGCTCGTTATCAGACTGAAGAGAGTCAGCATTGCTTTCCGGTAAATCAACTTGTACTCCTACTGTTAATAATGGTGCAGTTACCATAAAAATAATTAGCAAAACCAACATTACATCAACGAACGGAGTTACGTTTATTTCACTGAAGGGTTTAGATTTAATATTTCTAGGCATAAATTAAATCACCTTCTTTGTATCTAAGCCTCTTAAAAAAATATTGTTAAATTGATCTTTGAACCTATACATGCGAGCTGACTCTTTATTGACCTGACCAGTAAACAAATTATATGCAATCACGGCTGGAATTGCGGCCAATAATCCAAGTGCGGTTGCAAATAAGGCTTCGGCTATACCAGGAGCTACAACAGCTAGGCTTGTGTTCTTTGAAATAGCAATAGATTGAAATGAATTCATTATGCCCCAAACTGTTCCAAATAACCCTATGAATGGAGAGGTTGAGCCTATCGTGGCTAAATAGTTAAACATACTTGATAACTTTTCAGTCTCCAAATCTATCGAAGACTCTATTACAGCATCAAGACGAGTTGGAAGAGATGAAACGCTTTTTTCACTTTCAGATTTTTTTATTTCTTTTACAACGTCATCAAAAACATTTTTCACAGGAAAATCTTCAGTATCTTTAAATTCTAACTGTATTGCTTTGATAGATTTACCAGACCAAAAAACAGAGTCAAAGTTATCACTCAGTTCTTTGATTTTTTTAAAAAGCTTGATCTTTTGAATTATAATTGCCCATGAAAAAACAGAAGCTGCAAAAAGCATCAAGATGACCAACTTAACAACTAAGTCAGCTCTAAAAAAAAGCGATATTAACGTGAACTCATCATTAACCTGTGCACTTATTTCTAATACGTCTGTTTCCATAATATCTTGATGGTTTAAAAAAATGTCATAATTAGGGCAATACTTCTAAATTTAGATTTTCTTATCTTTAAGTAGCAATTTATATAATTCTAAAAAATCATCTAATTTTATTATACACAGTGATTCACCAGTTTCTTGCCTATTTCTTCTAGTAATTACAACTGGCATTGATTCAGATTTTGAAATTTCAATATTTTCTCTGACTTGAGCCACAGATTGATGTATTTGAAATTTTTCAGTTCGTTTTGCTTCTACATATATGTGGGGTGTATTTTTTAAATCACTTCCACCGGAAGACTTTACCGCACCACCACCTGACAGAGGTGCTCTTTGCACAAGATCTTCATTATCAAATACAATCTTATTAAAATATTTTGCTAGCTCTCTTTCGTAACCATCGCCTTTTCTTTTGGGTGCTTTTCCTGACATATAGTAATTCGAATCAAATTATTTATAATTTAGAGGTTAATTTAATTAATAATAAATAACAGTTAATAATAACTAAGCTAGACTTGAAATGTCTTCTTCGGATACATCATAATTTGAAAATACTGCCTGAACATCTTCATTGTCATCTAATTCATCTAATAAATTAAATAATATTTTAACTTTTTCTCCAGTTACATCTATCAAATTAGATGGCTTCCATAGAAATCCTGAAGATTCTGGTTCTTTAAAAATATTCTCTAGAGAGCTATAGAAGGCCGCTAAATTATCAGGTGAACATAAGGCTTCAAAACCATCGTCTTCAAATAAACAGTCTTCCGCTCCAGATTCTATAGCTGAAGAAAAAAATTCATCTTGGTTACAAATAGATGTTGGGTATTTTAAAAAACCATAACGTGTAAATTGATGAGATACCGATCCACTTTCAGCAAAATTACCACCATTTTTTTGAAATATTGCTCTAATATCTGCAGCTGACCTATTTCGATTATCTGTTAAGGCTTCTACAATAATAGAAGTGCCAGCTGGACCAAAGCCTTCATATCTTATTTCATCAAACATACCCATTGACTTGTCAGAAGATTTCTTAATTGCTCTTTCAATATTCTCTCTTGGAAAGCTTGCTGCTTTTGCAACTTGTATCGCAGATCTAAGTCGAGCATTCTGATCTGGATCTGGCATACCTGATTTTGCCGCAACAGTTATTTCTTTTGAAAGTTTTGAAAATAAGACTGCTCTTTTTTTATCTTGAGCACCTTTTCGAAATTGAATATTTTTAAATTTAGAATGGCCTGCCATTTTTATTTTCCTAGAACGCCACCAATTTTAATTGGTTCTATTGTTTTAGCAAGACCAGTCTCTAAATCTGACTCAATAACTACCCCGCACAGGGTGGCCTCACCTAATGCAGGGGAAAATTTAGACTTACTTTTCATGCCAAGGAATCTCTCTAGGATTGGCTCTTTATTCATCCCAATAATTGAGTTGTAGTCTCCACACATACCTGCATCAGTTTGGTACGCTGTTCCTCCTGGAAGTATATGGCCATCTGCAGTTGGAATATGTTGATGAGTTCCCACCACAGCACTTACCCTACCATCCAAATGGTGCCCCATGGCAACTTTTTCACTTGTAGCTTCAGCATGAAAATCAACAAAAATAAATTTTAGATCGCTACCTAGTCGGTGCTTTCTCATAATTTCTTCAACTTTTAGAAAAGGGTTATCATCAGGCTTCATAAAAACATTGCCAATAAGATTTATGACCATAATACTCTCGTCTTTTGCTGTTTTATATATATTGAACCCAAGGCCTGGTGTGCCTTCTGGAAAGTTGTAAGGCTTTAATAAATTGCCATCTTTAGCAATATAATCAACTATTTCTTTTTGATCCCATAAATGATTGCCAGTTGTAATGACGTCACCGCCATATGAATAAATATCTCTACATATGTCTTCGGTAATACCAAATCCACCTGCAGAATTTTCACCATTTATAATGGTAAAATCAATTTGATATTTTTGCTTAATTTCTTTTAAATTGTTTTGCAGGGCCTTTCTGCCAGCTCTACCAATAATATCTCCAAGGAACAATACTCTCATTTAAACCTTATATAAATACTTTTCAGTTAAAATCCAATTAAGTTTTTTATCCATACTATTATTTGGTACCTCATTAATTTTTTGGAATGAATAACCAACACCTATCTTTATGGACATGTTTTTATTATTTTCTAATTCTTCAATATATTTATCATAATAACCGCCACCATAACCTAAGCGATTTCCATTATCATCAAATGCGAGAAGTGGAATAAATAACACAGATGGAATAATAACTTTATTTTTATCACTTGGTTCTAATATGCCATATTTACCTTTTACTAATTCTTCACCCTCTTTCAGTTCTCTAAATATCATTTGATTAGAATCTTCATCTATACAAGGCAGGGATATAGAAATTTTTTTTGAAAATAATACGGTGATTAAATTATTTGTATCTATTTCATTATTATATGGCTGAAATATAGATACTTGTTGGGTGATGAATGAATCAATTAATGGCTTGATATGAACATGCAAATTATTAGTGACGTCATTTATACTGGCATATGAAGATCTTCTATTGAGCAAAAATTTACGTAAAGCTGATTTCTCAGACTTGTTGTTAAAATCAGACATAATAATAAATTTTAAAGATATTAATTTATTGACGCTATCTTGCTTAAAAGATCATTAATTTTTTCATTGGTTAGCTCAATATAATCAGTGCTTTTATCTTGATTATTTGTAGTGCGCTTTTCATTTTCATCCAATGAAGCTTCGAGAGACTTTATTTTGATTATATTATCTTTATTTTGTTTAGAAAGCTCTTGTGCTTGATCAGCCATTAATAATGAAGCCATAACCATAAGACGAGTTTCACCAATTTTCCCAAATCTCTTGGTTAATTCTCTTACTTTGAAATCTATTTGTGAGGCAAGTGATTTTAAATGCTGTTCTTCACCAGGATCACAGACAACTGTATAATCTTGGTCATTTATATTTATGTTAATCTCAGGCATATCTTATGAGTCTAGTATATCCTTAATACTGTAAATACTTTCATCCAGCTGATCTGATATACTACCGGCGAAATTTTTTAATTCGATAAAATCAGATTTAAGAATTTTAATTTCATTATCCAAGTTATGATTTTTTTGAGCTAGTTCGTTATTATTATTTTCTAAGATTGGAATTTCTTTTATTTTCACTGAAAGCCTATCAACTTCATGTGAAAGTTTGGCTATTGTTTCGTGCAACATTTTTTCAGCTGAATCTAATTTTGACACCTGTAATCTCCAAATAATTATTATGATTTAACTGTCTTTTCTATCCACCGTCAATAAGAAAAATTTAAAAATATTCTGTGATATTTTGCTTTCTTTATTTGATATAATCATTTAAGAGTCAGAGGTAGTTACCAATTCAATTAACAAACCATTTGTAAGCCTTTTTTTTCTAAATGCCCAAAGAATCGAATAAAAATAAAACGCACAACGCTCTTGCAAATGCTATAAGATTCTTATCGATTGATGCAGTGCAACAAGCTAACAGTGGACACCCTGGCCTTCCAATGGGTATGGCAGATGTTGCTACAGTTTTATTTACAAAATTTTTAAAATTTGATCCAGCAAATCCAAAATGGTTTAACCGAGACAGGTTTATTCTTTCTGCTGGGCACGGCTCAATGCTTCTTTATTCTTTGCTTTATCTTACTGGATATAAAGACATTTCAATTCAAGATATAAAGAATTTTAGGCAGCTAAAAAGTAAATGTGCTGGGCATCCAGAATATGGTCATATTAGTGGTATTGAAACAACAACTGGACCACTTGGGCAAGGTTTTGGAAATGCCGTAGGAATGGCGTTAAGTGAAAGAATCTTAGCAACTTCCTTTGGAAAAATTTCAGACCACTTTACTTATGTTGTTGCAAGTGACGGTGATCTAATGGAAGGAATTAGTCATGAAGCTGCATCTTTAGCTGGTCACCTAAAGCTTAATAAATTAATAGTTTTCTTTGACGACAATGGCATATCTATTGATGGACCAGTAAATTTAGCAAACTCTGAAAATACCACTAATCGATTTAAGTCTTACCAATGGAATACAATTTCTATTGATGGACATAATCCAGATTCAATTGCAAAAGCAATTAAAGTTGCTCAAAAATCAAAAAAACCTACATTAATAAGCTGTAAAACTAAGATTGGATTTGGCTCACCCAATAAAGAAGGTAAATCTTCTGCACACGGCTCACCTTTAGGTAATGATGAAATTCAACTAACTCGAAAAGTATTAAACTGGTCCAACGAACCATTTCAAATACCTCTAAAGGTATTAAACCAGTGGCGAACATGTTCAACATTTGGCAAGGCTGAGTTTAAGAAATGGAATAATAGTTTTTCAAAAATTTCCTCTAAACAAAAAACAGAATTTAATAGAAGAATAAAAGGTAAAATACCTACCACAGTTACAAAAGCTCTCACTACTTTTAAAAAGAAATTGATTAAAGATCCCATGTCACTTGCAACAAGACAATCCTCTGAAATGGTTATTAATAAAATAAGTGGATTAATGCCTGAATTTATTGGTGGATCTGCCGATCTTACCGGCTCAAATAATACTAAAGCAAAAGAAGCACAGATTATTGCAGCTCCAAAATATAATGGACAATACATATATTATGGAATTAGAGAGCATGCGATGGCAGCGATAATGAATGGAATGTCACTACATCAAGGAATTATTCCATTTGGTGGAACTTTTTTAATCTTTGCGGATTATTGCAAGCCTTCAATTAGATTATCAGGTTTAATGGAGCAAAGAGTAATCTATGTTCTTACTCATGACTCTATTGGATTAGGTGAAGATGGACCAACTCATCAGCCAATTGAACAGTTGGCAAGTTTAAGGGCTACTCCAAATGTAAATGTTTACAGGCCTGCCGATACCTATGAAACTATTGAATGTTGGGAGCAAGCATTAAATACTTCAAAAAATCCAAGTGTAATGGCTTTAACAAGACAAAAACTATCCCCTATAAGACATGTATATAGTAAAGAAAATCTATGTTCATATGGTGCCTACGAATTAAACAGCTCTTCAAAAAAACCTACCGTGACACTATATGCATCTGGCTCTGAGGTGAATTTAGCAATTTCCACTATGAAGCTGCTAAATAAAAATAAAATATCTTGCAGGGTAGTTTCAGTTCCGTGCTTTGAGTTATTTAAAAATCAAACACCTGCATATCAAAATAAAATAAAAGGAAGCTCAAAAGTAAATGTTTCTATTGAAGCCGGTGTGAAAATGGGTTGGAATGACATATGTCCATCAGGTACTTTAAATATAAGTATTGAAAGCTTTGGAGCTAGCGCCCCCTATGAAGAACTTTATAAATATTTTGGATTATCATCTGAAAAGATTTATAAACAAATAATTAAAAAAATATAAGGAGTTAAGTATGGCAATAAATGTTGCAATTAGTGGTTTTGGAAGAATTGGTAGATTGGTTCTAAGGTCTATCATCGAAAACAAAAGAAAAGATATAAATATCGTTGCTATAAATGATTTAGCTCCAGTAGAAACAAATGCTTTTTTACTTTCATACGACTCAATTCATGGACCATTAAAAGAAAAGGTAAACATCAAAAATGGGCAAATAGTTATTGGTAAAAAGAAAATTGTGGCATTAAAAGAACGTGATCCAAAGCAGCTTCCTTGGAAAAAATTAAAAATTGACATTGTTTTTGAATGCACAGGTTTATTTACCTCAAAAGATACTGCGTCAATGCACTTAAAAGCCGGTGCAAAAAAAGTATTAGTATCTGCACCTTGTAGTGATGCAGATAAAACTATTGTTTATGGAGTTAACCATGAAACTCTAACTAAAAAAGATAAAGTAGTTTCTAATGCCTCTTGTACAACTAATTGTCTTGCCCCTGTAACTAAAGTATTAAACGATAATTTTGGAATTGTTCATGGCTATATGACTACTATTCATGCTTATACTGGAGATCAAAAAGTATTAGATACATTTCATTCTGATCCTAGAAGAGCTCGAGCAGCAGCACTTTCTATGATACCTACTTCCACTGGTGCAGCTAAGGCTGTTGGACTAGTTATGCCTGAATTAGCAGGAAAATTAGATGGAACAGCAATCAGAGTACCTACTCCAAATGTATCTTTAATTGATTTTAAATTTGTTACAAAAAAGAATGTTACTGCTGACGATATAAATAAAGCAATGACTAAGGCTTCAAAATCAAAAAACTTAAAAGGTATTTTAACTGTAAATTCAGAACCTCTTGTTTCAAGTGATTTTAATCACAACCCAGCATCATCAAATTTTGATTTAACTCAAACTCAAGTAATTGATGGAACTTTTGGACGTGTGCTTAGTTGGTATGACAATGAATGGGGTTTCTCAAATAGAATGTGTGACACTGCTATTGTAATGAGCAAATCAAAATAAAATGATAGATCTGAATAAGGTCAAAAGATTTAACAAAAAAGATAGAACTGTTTTAATTAGATTTGATCTTAATGTACCTCTTGACTCTGAAGAATTACATAAAAGTGAAAGAATTATTAGAATAAAGAAATCAATTTTAAAACTTACATCTCTTAATTCTAAAATTATAATTTTATCTCATGTAGGTCGCCCTAAAGGTACAAGTAGTAATGATTTATCGTTAAAACAATTAATTGAACCATTAAAAAAAGCTCTTAATAAAGATATTGAGTTTATTTCAGACTGTATTGGCGTAGATGTAAAAAATAAAATTTCTGAAACAGATTCTAGTAAAATAATCTTATTGGAGAACTGTAGATTTTATAGTGAAGAAGAAGCAAATGACGATGGTTTTGCAGAGTCTTTATCTCAATTAGCTGATGTTTATATTAATGATGCGTTTGCGTGTTCACATCGCGCACATGCCTCAATATCTGCTATCACTAAATACTTGCCATCTTATTGCGGTGAACTTCTTTATGATGAGTTGTTAAATCTAAATAAGATTATTACAGATCCAGACAAGCCTGCTATTACAATAATGGGTGGCTCTAAGATTTCTACTAAAATTTCAATAGTAAAGAATCTTGCAAAAAAAATGTCAGCTATCGCTATTTGTGGAGGTATGGCAAATAGTTTTTTAGAGTATCAAGGTTTCAACATTGGAAAATCACTAGCTGAAAAAAATGTTCAAAATATTATTCAAGATATATTTAATTTTTCAGCAGAGAATAGTTGTAAAATTATATTGCCTCAAGATGCAAACGTTGCACTAAAAATAGAAAATAATGTTAGCTCTAATATAAAAAAAATAAATCAAATTGATATTGATGAAATGATTCTTGATATTGGACCAGTTTCTATAAAAGAGCTAAAAGAACAAATAAAATCATCTAAAACTGTCTTTTGGAATGGTCCTCCAGGAGTATTTGAAGTTTCTCCTTTCAACAAGGCCTCGATTGAAATAG
>JADHQX010000098.1 GCA_016777745.1 Candidatus Pelagibacterales bacterium | reverse complement strand
ATCAAAGGCTCGCCCCGATTGGGGATTTGAGATGGAAGAAAGCGGCATCACCGCTGGTGCCGATCCTGATGCGCCTTGCTGGATTGTTGATCCGCTTGACGGCACCACAAACTATCTTCATGGCATTCCGCATTTTGCCATTTCGATTGCCGTTCGCGACAAGGGCAAAATCACCGCAGCCTTAGTCTTTGACCCGCTTCGCCATGAATATTTCTTTGCCGAGGCTGGATCAGGTGCCTATGTCAATGACCGCAGATTGCGCGTTTCTGGGCGTCGTCAGATGGGCGAATCTATTTTCGCCACCGGCATTCCATTTATCGGGCGCGGCAGTGATGAAGACCATGCGCTTTTTGCCCGCGAATTATTCAATATCATGGGGGTCAGCGCTGGCGTGCGCCGGTTTGGTTCGGCTGCGCTTGACCTTGCCTATGTCGCTGCAGGGCGGTTTGACGGCTATTGGGAACATGGGTTGAAAAGCTGGGATATCGCCGCAGGTATCCTGTTGGTTCGCGAAGCTGGTGGCTTTGTGTCTGACTTTGCGTCGCGCGACCGCGTATTGCAAAGCGGCGATGTGGTCGCTGGCAATCCGGCCGTCCATGCCGAATTGCTAAAGCATCTTGCCAAGGCCAGGGCATAGCCCCTTTTCTTTTCCTGCCATATTTTGGAACGCGGCCAAAAGCTGCTTGGTTGTTGCTGTCCAGAATCAGGATGATTTTCGCGCCGTGATTGTAATTTCATCCGGCAAGACTTGCGAATATTCACAATCCTGCCATTGTTTGATGGCAAGAATTTACGCTATGTGGATTTTCGTGCCTGTCTCGCAGTTGCGATCATCCGCCTAAAACTGCCGTGACCGACCATGCCTAGGAGATAAGATCATGGAAACCAACCCAAGACGTTATCTTGTCAGAATGTTCATCTTTTTGCTTGGGGTTGCCATTATTGCCGCGCTTTTGGCCGTGCCGTTACAGACCGCTTTTATGGGAAATCCAGCACTAAATGGCGTTATTCTTGGCGCATTTGGCATTGGCATTCTCTATATCATCCGGCAAACCCTGCGGCTGATGCCCGAACGCAACTGGCTTCTTGCGGTGAAATCCACTGGCAAGCTTGATCCACCCGAACGCCGGCCGGTTCTGTTGGCAACTGTTTATGCAATGCTGGCAGATTCGCGCCATGATGCGCAGCTATCGGCTTTGTCGCTGCGTTCGGTTCTTGATGGGGTGGCCGCTCGCCTTGATGAAGGCCGCGAAATTTCCCGCTATATGATTGGCCTATTGGTCTTTTTGGGATTGCTTGGCACTTTTTGGGGGTTGCTTCAGACGATTGGTGCGGTTGGGAATGTTGTGAGTTCAATCGACACTAACAGCAATAATTTCGAGGCGATGATGGGGCAATTGCGCATTGGACTTGATGCGCCGCTTTCCGGCATGGCAACCGCATTTTCATCATCTTTATTTGGCCTTGCCGGTTCTTTGATCCTTGGGTTTCTTGACCTTCAGCTAGGCCAAGCCATGGGGCGGTTTTTTAACGAGCTAGAAGATTGGCTGTCGGCCTTTGCCCGGTTTAATGATAGCAGCCCATCATCAAACGCCGAACAAAATGCGCTTGCCAGCGGCATGAGCGAAGAAGCCGCCCGCGCGGTTATAGCTTTGTCGCAATCAATTTCAAATGGCGAGGATAACCGTGAACGCCTGCTCGTTCAGATCTCACAATTGACTGGCACGATGGCGAATCTGAACGAAGCCTTGGCCGATGACCGCCGCATTCGAGAGCATCTGGCACAGTTAAACGCCAATATCATGCAGTTATCCGAAGATTTGCGCGCTGATCGAAACCAGCAAACCGATATTGTGGCCAGTGAATTGCGCGGCCTGTCCTCATCAATCGCCGCGATGATTGATGTCAAAACGCGTCGCGGCAAAGGGGAATAGCCACAATGGCGCTGGCACGAATTGGCAATGCGCGGCGGGTCGAAAACTTCACCTGGCCCGGCTTTGTTGACGCCTTAGCAACCTTGCTGATGGTGATCATTTTCGTGCTGATGGTCTTTGTGTTGATTCAGGTGAATTTGGCCTATCGTGTCTCGGGCCAAGATGCCACCCTTGGCGAGATGCGCCAGCAATTAGCCTCGCTTGGCGAGCTGTTGAATATTGAACGCCGTGCAAGCGCCGATCTTGCCGCCAATCTGGCGCAAATCACCAACCAGTTAAATGCCAGCAATGCCAATAAGGACGAGTTGCAAGCCCAATTGGCAAACGTGCAAGCCGCCATTGTGGCGCGAAATAGCCAAATTGCTGCCCTGACAGCAACACAGGCCGATACCGAGGCCGCCCTTGCCGCCGCGCGGAACAGCCTTGAAGAACGGCTCGGCGCGCTGCAGCTTGCCGAAGGGCAATTGGCAATGGCTCAAGCCCAGAACCAAAGCGCCGCCAATCGGATTGACGCGTTGCGCGCCGAAACCACCGCGTCAAAAGCCGAAATCGCACAAATGACCGGTGCCTTGGCCGCCTTGCGGCTTCGTATTGAAGAATTAACAAGCCTTCTTGCCGAAAAAGACCGGCAGGCAACGCAAGACAAGGTTGCCATTGCTAGTCTCGGGCGGTCATTGAACAATGCCTTGGCAAGCCGTGTTCAAGAATTACAGCGTTTCCGGTCAGAATTTTTTGGGCGATTGCGTGACGTCTTGAAAGGACGCGACGATGTTCAGATTGTTGGCGATCGTTTTGTCTTTCAATCTGAAGTTCTATTTGCCCAAGGTCAGGCCGAAATTGCCGTTGAAGGTCAGGACCAGCTTGCCAAGCTTGCGGTTGCCCTTGCCGATATCGCCACCAAAATTCCCGAAGACATCAATTGGGTTTTGCAGGTTGACGGTCATACTGATGACGTACCGATCCGCGCTGGCCGCTATGCTGATAACTGGGATCTTTCAACCGAGCGCGCGTTATCGGTGGTTCGCTTTCTCAATCAGCAAGGCTTGCCAGCCAACCGGCTAGCCGCTGCTGGGTATGGTGAGTTTCAGCCACTCGATGCCGCTGATAATGATGATGCCCGCCGCAAAAACCGCCGTATCGAGCTGAAAATTACCCAGCGCGTTGCCGTGAAATAACCCAGCCCAAACGTCAAAAACACCAACACAGCACTTATGCTGACCCGTCGCATTGCCCCTTAGCACCCTTAAGTCGCACCCGCATCACCCATCGGCATTGCCGATAGACATCATCAAGTCACACCGCCGCCGCATAATTGCGCCAAATGATACTTTTGGGCTATTTTTGGGATATGTGCGCCCCCCAACAGATGGTCACTGCCACTGCATGTGACCCAGCGACGTCAAAAGGGGCGTGTTTGCGGCCTTTTGACCGCTTTGATCATCACAACAAGCAGTTGTATGTCCACTGGACCAAAACCGGAAACGCCAAGTAGCCCTGCACGGAAAACAACCTTTCAACACACCATGGCGGCAGTGGCGGTTTCGCCCCTGCCAAACACCGCTCTCGAGCCGCAGATGCTTACTTTTCCGAATATTGGATGCGCAATCGCTGGAACCCCTGATTTTATGGCGCTGGATTTGCCAGCGGTCGAGACGGCGGTTTTGGCGCGTCACGATTTTAATCAGCTTGTCGGTTTCAAAGCCAAACTTCTGTCACCGGACATCAACCGATTGCATTTTATCTACCCCGATCAAACCCATCTTCACTCAATCAACAAAATCACGCTTGAAGCACAATCCCTGCCGTCCATTGACTTTTATTCCCAGCAAACCATTATGCCAATTTTGCAATTTCCAGAGCCGTTGACAATCAGCCTCTACCGGCCATTGTCGATACAGTCGCTGTGCTATTGTTTTGGATCTGAAAACCCATCACGTTTTTCCGGCACTGGCATGATTAATATGGATTTCACGAATCAAACCGCCAATGTCCGCGAGATTGATCTTAACGATAACAATATGCATAACCTTCGCGGCAGCATGACATTTCAGATCAGCAATCGAACCAACAACTTTTCAGATGAAAGCGCCATTATGATGCTGCGGCTGGATCAACACGGTGAAAATAGCTGGGACATCCGTGTGATTGGCGCCGTCCAAACACCCGAAACACCCGTGATCAACGGCCAATTTATCGCCACATCAAACACAGATGAAGCGATGATGATCGGGCATTTTACCAGCCAGTAAACGGGTTATTTTGGACATTACCCGACTTTTGGAATTGAAAACTGCAATTCAGCAAGCGTGCGATATAGTGCCGATTCAACCATAAGCGACTCATGAGTTCCAACCGCCAGCAATCTACCCCGATCCATCAGCAAAATACGATCAGCGCGAACAACTGTTGCCAGACGGTGCGCAATCACAAGGCTTGTGCGATCAGCCATCAGATTCTCCAAAGCATGCTGAACCGCAGCTTCAGATTGTGCATCAAGCGAGCTTGTCGCCTCATCGAGAAGCAGCAAACGAGGATTGCGAAGAATCGCGCGGGCAATGGCAATCCGCTGGCGTTGCCCCCCCGAAAGCCGAACGCCCTTTTCGCCGACAAAAGCATCATAGCCACCATCAATTGCCATGATGAAATCATGCGCTTGTGCCTGTTTTGCCACGGCGACAATGGCCGCATCATCGGCATCTGGCTGGCCAAAGGCGATATTTTCGCGAAGCGTTGCCGAAAACAGTGCCGAATCCTGCGGCACCAAACCGATATGGCCGCGCAATTCAGCAAGCGACAGATCACGAAGATTAATCCCACCAACCCGAACCGCGCCATTCACCGGATCATAAAATCTGAGAAGAAGATGAAAAATGGTTGATTTCCCCGCCCCGCTTGGCCCGACAATCGCCACACGCTCGCCAGCCTTGATGGCAAAGCTTACATCGCTGATTGCCGGCCGGTTCACCGCGGCCGGATAGGCAAATTGAACAGCGGCAAATTCGCATGCTGTTGCAGCCGCCCGATTGACCGGTTGCGGCGATGCTGCTGCGGGCAGGCTTGCCTTGGTGTCCAGCAATTGCGCAATGCGTTCAGCCGCACCCGCCGCCCGCTGTAAATCGCCAGCAAGTTCGGATAGAAAACCGGTCGAGCTTGCCACCAGAAAAGCATAAAAAATGAAAGATGACAGATCGCCAGCGCTAATCCGTCCAGTCATCAAATCCTGTCCGCCGATCCACAGAATGACGCCAATACCGCTAAAGACTAAGAAAATCACAATGCCGCTTAACAGACCGCGAAGCCGAACCCGGGCAAGACCCGCGTCAAGCGACAGATCAACTGCCCGTTCAAAATGCCCTTTGACGTAATCTTCGCGACCAAAGGCCTGCACCGTGCGGATAGCGCTAACCGTTTCTTCGGCTTCAACCCCGACATCGGCAAGGCGATCTTGTGCTAATCTTGAAGCAGCACGTAACCGGCGTCCCATGAAAATCAGCGGCAACATTACCAGCGGCACAACGATCAACATCACAAGCGACATTTTCGGACTGGATAGAACCACCATCACAAGCCCG
>JADHQX010000097.1 GCA_016777745.1 Candidatus Pelagibacterales bacterium | reverse complement strand
AATTTCTCTTTATCATTTAATTGTTCAAATTTATTAATTGAAGATATAAATTCATCTGTTGCCTTTGGAATTACATCTAAAAAAAGTTTTTTTGCTCTTCTAGGATTTTGATACATAAAATAACTCAATGTCTCAGGTGGTGCGTACTTTAACCACTGGTCTATAGTTAAACCGTTGCCCTTAGATTTAGAAATTTTTTCTCCATTTTGATCAAGAAATAATTCATAAAAATAGTTTTCAGGGGGATTTCCACCTAATGCTCGACAAATTTTAGCCGAAAGTTGAAATGTAGGAATTAGGTCTTTTCCATACATTTCATAATCTACTCCTAAAGCAATCCATCTCATTGCCCAGTCAACTTTCCATTGCAATTTACAGTTGCCGCCCGTTACCAGAACCTCATAAAGTTTATCATTATATTTATAGACTATAGAATTAGACTCAATTTTGGTTTCTAATATCTCAACCTCTAAAACTTTATTGGTATCAGGGCATATTGGTAAAAAAGGACTGTAAGTTTTCTGCCTATCTTCACCCAAAGTCGGTAATACAATATTTTTAATTTTATCATGATTTTTTAAAACATTAATCAGCTGCTCGTCAAAAAATCCTGACTTGTATAATTTAGTGGCACTTTTAAATTCATAGGTAAATTCAAATTTATCCAAGAAATCTCTTAACATGGCATTGTTATGTTCGCCAAAACTTGAATGTGTACCAAATGGATCTGGAATTGATGTGAGGGGTTTATTCAAATTTTCTTCTAATGGTTTTGTGTTTGGAATATTATCTGGAACTTTTCTTAATCCATCCAAATCATCTGAAAAAGTTAAAAGATTAATTTCTAAATCAGTTAAATTTTTTAGAGCATTATAGATCATTGTAGTTCTAGCAACCTCTCCAAAAGTTCCTATATGCGGCAATCCACTGGGACCATAACCTGTTTGTAAATTTATTTTTTTACTACCAGATTTAGTTACTCTATCTAATATTTTTTTTGCCTCAATAATTGGCCAAGCCTTAGATTCTGAAGCTATTTCTTTAAAATTGTCCATTTGATGAAATATTAATTTGTTCTAAACACAGGTTTTAATTATAAATACATAGTACCATAAAAATTACATAAATGACAAATAAGCCTTATGTAAATTTAACTAATTTTATTGTTTGATTAATCATCTTCCTGTTAATATATATAAACTATGTATAAGCAAGTAAGTCGTTCAATAGAAATTTCAGTAATTCCAGAATACTTAGATGATCAATCTATTCCTGAAGAATATTATCATGTTTGGGCTTATCATGTCACAATTGAAAACTTAGGTGTCAAGCCTGTTACTCTTAAGAGTAGATATTGGGAAATTATTGATTCAAATGGAAGAAGACAAGAAGTAGAGGGCAAAGGTGTAATTGGTAAGCAACCTACTATAAAACCTGGAGGTAAATTTACATATACCAGCGGAACACCTTTAAACTCGACTAGTGGCATAATGAAGGGTAACTACAAGATGCAGCTCGATGATGGTGAAGAGTTTTTAGCTAAAATTCCATCATTTTCATTAGATTTACCCCTAGATAGCAAAAAACTTAATTAATTGTATATTTATCTTATAAAAACTTTCCTTTTGATGTAGAAACCCCTCTTATGAAAAACACGAAAAAAACAACAGCTAAAAAACCTGTAAAAAAAACATTAGTTAAAAAGCCCAGCAATGCTGAAGCTGAAAAAGCTGTTAGAACACTAATTAGTTTTGTTGGAGAAGATCCAAATAGAGAAGGTTTATTAGACACTCCTAAAAGAGTAGTAAAAGCATATCAAGATTGGTATGGGGGTTACAACCAAGATCCTAAAGAAGTTTTAAACAAAACATTTTCTGAAATAGAAGGTTACGATGAAATTATCATGCTCAAAGATATACGAGTAGAATCACATTGCGAACATCATATGGCACCCTTTATTGGAAGTGCACATGTTGCTTATTTGCCTAACAAAAGAGTTGTAGGGATAAGTAAATTAGCAAGAATCACAAGAATATTTTCTAAAAGGATGCAAGTACAAGAAAAACTTACTGCAGAAATTGCTAATTGTTTACAAGAAGTTCTTAAGCCACGTGGTGTTGCTGTTGTTATTGAGGCACAACATGAATGTATGACCACAAGAGGAATAAATGAACCTGGAATATCCATGGTAACTAGCCAACTACTTGGTAAATTTAGAACAGATGCTTCGACTAGAAAAGAATTTTACAGTATGATCCAACAAGGTTCGATCCTAAAAAAGGTTTAGAAATAAACCTGCACTGAAAAATGTTTAATTTTAAATTAATACTAAATGTATTAGGTATTTTATTAATTGCTTTAAGCGCATTAATGTTGATACCAGCCTTAGTTGATCTAATTTACTCAAGCCAAACATGGGTTTCTTTTTTTATCTCTTCATTGTTTTGTTTAGGTTTTGGTATATCAATTTTTTTATCCACTCGTGGTGATGGTGAGGAAAGTAAATTAACTACAAAGGATGCATTCCTTTTAACAACGGCGTCTTGGTCAGTTATAGCTTTGTTCGGCGCTATACCATTTTACATTTCTGATCTTGAATTTTCACTTACTGACTCAATATTTGAGTCAATGTCTGGCGTAACAACCACTGGTTCAACTATTATTACTGACCTAGAAGCAATGACTAGAGGTCTTTTAATATGGAGATCATTGTTGCAATGGCTTGGTGGCATAGGAATTATTGTTATGGCAATTAGTATTCTGCCTGTTTTACAGGTAGGTGGCATGCAAGTTTTTAGAACTGAATCTTCTGATACAAGTGATAAAATTTTACCACGAACAGCTCAAGTAGCCTCAGCTGTATTAACAATTTACATATCACTTACATCTTTATGTGCATTTGGTTACTGGTTATTTGGAATGGGGATTTTTGATGCTGTTAACCATAGTATGACAACTATTGCTACTGGAGGGTTTTCAACTAAATCAGGATCAATCGGTGCATTTAATAGTGCCGGAATAGATTATGTATCCTCTATATTTATGATATTAGCTAGCTTGCCAATACTAATTTATTTACAAATTTATAAAGGTAAAATATCTAATTTTTTTAAAGATCAACAGATCATAACTTTTTTAATAATTATTTTATTAAGCTGTAGCTTGGTAATATTTTATTTATGGTTTTATGATATTAAAAATATATCTGATGCAATCAGACATGGCTTATTCAACGTTATCTCAATAATAACTGGAACTGGATACAGTACAGATAATTATAATCTTTGGGGCGCTTTTCCTATCTACCTTTTATTCTTTGGAATGTTTGTAGGTGGCTGTGCAGGCTCTACAACTTGTGGAATAAAGGTTTTTAGATTTCAGATTTTATTTGAGACAGCTAGAAATCAGATTAAAAAGATTTTACACCCTCATGGTGTTTTTATTTCACATTATAATAATAAAAAATTATCAGACGATGTTGTAACTTCTGTAATGAGCTTCTTTTTTATTTTTATTCTTATTTTTATTATTATTGCATTATTGCTTTCTACAACTCAACTTGACTTTATTACTTCGTTATCTGCTGCAGCCACTTCTCTTGCTAATGTTGGTCCAGGTCTAGGCTCAACCATTGGACCCGAAGGAAATTTTTTTGGTATTCCTTTTGGTGCTAAATGGGTGTTAATTTTTGCAATGCTAATTGGTAGACTAGAATTATTTACGGTTCTTGTTCTTTTAATGCCTCAATTTTGGAAGAAATAGAAGTTACAAAAATTTAAGCAATAGTTCTTTTTGAACATGTAATCGATTTTGAGCTTCTTGCCATACATATGATTGAGGGCCATCTATAACTTCGCCTGATACTTCTTGGGAACGGTTAGCAGGTAGGCAGTGTAAAAATATGCAATCTGAATTTACCTTCGACATTAGATCTTGATTGACAGTATATTTTGAAAGCATCTTAATTTTTGTACTATCTTCAATATCCCCCATTGAAAACCACGTATCAGTGTATATCACATCTGTTGGATCCATTTGATTTAGGTTCAACTCTCTTAAGTTAATTTTATCTAAAGAAATCTCTTTATTCATATCTTTTAGTTTTTGAAAATAAACATCTTGATAATATTTTGGACAATAAATATTTAAATTGAAGCCTAAGTTTTTATTTGCAGCATCGATTAAAGAATGTGCAACATTACTAATTGGACCAAACCATGAAATATTAATATTTTCTAATGTTCCCTTGATTTCTTTAATTGTCATTAATGTTGCTAACGTTTGGCACGGATGAGAAAGATCTGATAATCCATTTATCACCGGGACACTTGAATGTTTTGCAAGATTTTCTAATGTTGAATGGTTATTTGATCTCATCATAATAATATCTGCATACTGTGATAAAGTTTTTGCAGTGTCTGCTAATGTTTCTCTTTTGCCTAAATGCAAATGATCTTTATCTAACATAATGGATAAACCGCCTAATTGCTTTATGGCAAGTTCAAAGGAAATTCTTGTACGAGTTGAACTTTTTTCAAAAATCATTGCCAAAGTTTTATCTTTAGCTTGAATAGAATGTTTCTTATTTTTTTTACTATCTATTGCTGCATTAATTATTTTTAAAATCTCATCTTTTGAAAGATCGTTTATATTTAGTAAGTTTTTCATATTTAATAACCTGAATTACATGCCTTGGTGATTTTTTCAAGAGCTTCGTCACATTCTTTAATTGACAGAGTTAAAGGAGGAAGTAATCGAACTACATTATCTCCCGCTTTGATAGTTAACATCTTTTGTTTTCTAAGCTGTTCTACAAATTTAAGATTGTCTTTCATACACTTTAATCCTAAGATTAATCCTTTCCCCCTAATTTCACTAATAGAGTCTGGAAATTTATTTGAAATTTCCTTTAAGCCTGCAAGAAAATAACTAGATACTTTTTTTAAATTTTCTAAGAATATTTCTTTTTGCATTATATCTAACACAGCATTACCTACGGCAACTGCAAGTGGATTACCACCATATGTTGAGCCATGAGTACCATGGTGCATAACATCCCCTACTTTTTTTGAAGTCATTGTTGCGCCCAATGGAAAACCATTGGCAATCGCTTTGGCTGTTGTCATTATATCTGGTTCAATATCCGCCCATTGATGAGCAAACATTTTTCCAGACCTCAAGAAACCACATTGAACTTCATCAAATATTAATAATATATTATTTTCATCACATAATTTTCTCAAACCTATTAAACACTCTACGGGCAAGACTGAGACACCGCCCTCACCTTGAATCGGCTCAATGAGAATCGCTGCTGTGTCTTTAGACACGGCAGCCTCTAACGCCTTATGATCATTATATTGTAATTGCTTAAAACCAGGTACTGAGGTATTAAATCCATCTAATTTTTCAAGACCTCCGGCTGCTAAAGCTCCTATCGTTCGACCATGAAAGGATCCTGAAAATGTTATAATTTCATTTTTTGTTAAAGAGCCTTCTGTCACATAAAAGTATCTTCTGGCAATTTTTATAGCTGCTTCAATTGCTTCAGCGCCTGAGTTACAAAAGAATACATAAT
>JADHQX010000096.1 GCA_016777745.1 Candidatus Pelagibacterales bacterium | reverse complement strand
GCAAAATACAAGTTAGTGCTAGTATAGATGATCTAGCAGAACGTAATCATTATATTAGACACCCAAGCAATTGGGAAGATGTCACAAATCACTTACAGCAAATAATGGCAGAAGATTGGATAGAAACCAGTATATGTCAAACTATAAGTGCATATAACTATCCTTACTTAGGAGAGTTTCATAATTGGGCAACTAAAGAATTAGGATTACATGTACATTTAAACTATGTATACGATCCTTCTTTCCTTAGTCCTAAAGTTATACACCCAGAAGCAAGAGCACAGATACACTCACAGTTTAGAAAAGACTTTGGTAATCATCATGCCCTAGGAAATTTATTGTCTATGTTTGACAATGATGATTGGGACGAAGATGGTTGGAAAAAGTTTAAAGTCTACAATGACAGACTCGATCTAATTAGAGAACAAGACTGGCGAGAAGTGTTTCCTAGATTAGTCGAGTTATGTGAATGAAAGTAGCAGTACACCAAAACGATCCTACAAAAGAAATCAACGAAGAATTACAACTCAACTTCTTTAAAGAAGATTCTGTTTTTATGCAACTTTGTTGGAATAGAATTATACACCAACGAACACATAGTTACTTAAAAGAACTTAACGAAGATATGATAACTATGAATGTATATGATGCAGACAAAAAAGGTCTTGCACCTTTTGAAATAATAGAAGAAAGTGATACCAGCAAGATAAGAGAATATGATGTTTTTGTAATTCACCCAAGTGCATTAGCAAGATTAGACACTAAAGAGATAGAATACTTAGTTAATAGTAAAAGCACAAGAGTAGTTTTAGATTATTTGTTTGAAGCAGAAATAGATACTTATATGCCTCTTATAACAACAATAAAAGACTATATTGGTACACCTGATAACTGGATGTTGCTTGTAGGTGGCGACATTGTGTCTAGTGACGAGAATCTACTACGGCAGTTTAAAGAAAAAACTTCAGTAGACTTAGGATTTTTTAATTACTTTAGAATTAACGAAGCATGTATTGGTAAAGAAAAATTACGTGACGGAAAGTATAGCATAGATACTATACAGAAAAATTTTAGAGCACAAAAAAAATATGATTGTTTGTGTTTAAATCTCAAACCAAGATTTCATAGAATAGCATTAATTAAATGGCTAAAAGAAAGAGGAATGATTGATAGAAATCTTGTTACTGCTAGATGGGGATATCAACAACCAACAAAACGAGCAGACGAGTTTTATGAAATTAAACATTCGCATGGATTTTTCCAAGAATTAGAATCAGGCGACTATTCAGAGAGACTTAGGCGAGAGTGTGCATTTTATAACGAAACACCTGAAACATTACTACAATTTGTAAAAGAAAATACAGAAGAATTAATTATTCCTGTTATGCAAGACATCTATCAAAAAAGCGACGACAGATCATTTGTTAATGATGTATATCAAGACACATATTATTCGTTGGTAACTGAAACATATTACGATGATGAATTTATTAATCAATTGCCAGGCATGCCAGAGGAATACAATCATAATTTAAAGAGAGCCTTTGTTACTGAAAAAACATATAAGCCACTAATGTATGGCCACCCTTATATGGTGATTGGAAATATAGATACAAACACAGTTTTAAAAAATCAAGGATTTGAAACATTTGATAAAGAGTTTGAATTTGAATACGACACACTAAATGACAGGAATAGATATAACACAATATTAAGTAATGCTATGACATTTGATTATGAAAAATTTGATTACCATACACTAGGTAAAATTGTACATAACTTTCATAACTTTTATGATAATAGAAAATTACTAGAACATATGGATACACTATGGAAAATAATACAGTAAAATTTTTAAACATAACAGGTGATGCAATATTAGACTATAAATCACAACATCCAGAGGAAATGTATCCGCCTACACATATTTTTCCTTACACTGACCCAGGACCAGACGCATCAACTAATGAATACAAAAATTTTGATTTTGATGTAGAAACTGGAAACGGATTTAAACGTTATAAGTTAGACTGGCAAAATGCTTATATGATAGAGCAATGGGATAGTCAACATTTTGCACATGAGCAAGATGGTGTATTTAAAGAATTTTTAAAACACGACATGAAAGTTGAATCAATCATAGATGGTTCGTTAATAGGAAATATTGAAAATTATATAACCAGTCAAGATGATACTATAATTTTTATTCTACATAGACTATACTCGTATTCATTACCTTATAGTTTTTGGCGTAAGTGCCATGCCAACGGCATAAAGGTTGCAATAGATAATTCCTTTGAAGCAGAAACATATAGTTTGCACAAATTATTTTTCTGGCTACACAGTTGTTTTAAAGATACAAGTTTTGTAAAATTACTGACATCGCAATTTGATAATAATTTGCCTAAGAATTATAAAACAATTAAACAGCAAATTAAAGAGCACTTTGGTATAGATTTTATTGAAATAGATTTTTTTATATTACATGAACAGAATAATAAAATTGCTTCAACATCTACTAATAGCAGTCCATTAGAATATGCCACATTTGAACCAGACAAAATATATGTAGACAATAAACCTAAAAAGTTTTTGTGCTTGAATAATTATATGAAAGAGCATCGCTTCTTTATACTAAATTATTTAGTTAATAACTTTGATAACAATGGAAACAGATTGATTGATAATTGTATTGCCAGTGCAAGATTTTCATTAGACCCAAACAAGCCATTTTACAACCATGGCGTTGATAGAACTGACTTTGATCATTTAAACTTTCAATCAGAAATTATATTAGGCGAAAGTATCAAGCAGGAAGAATTTAATAAAACAAGTGAGTACTTACCTATCATACTAGATGATGATTTAGAGGATAACAAACATGCTGTCAATCCAGACTTATTTAATAATGATAATAGTTCACAATACGAATTTAGAGACAGATGGATAAACTGGAAATGGTATGCAGATACTGAAATAAGTTTAGTTACAGAAAGTAGTTATACTGCTAATCTTGTTTTACAAAAAGGCATATTTCATCAGTACATACCTAAAAGCGATGGCTATCCATACTATGATCAAATACCACAAGAGATAGGATTTATAACAGAAAAAACATTAAAGCCTATCATGTACGGTCACCCATTTTTACTAATTACACACCCTGGTACATTAAGACATCTAAGAAGTATAGGGTTTGAAACTTTTCCAGAATGGTTTGATGAAAGTTACGACGAAATTGAACTAGATGACGAAAGATTTAAATCAATTAAAAAACAAGTAACACACATTGCTAATACTACTTTGCATATTGAAGCAATCAAAGACAAGTTAGAACACAATAGACAACTGTTCTTTAATGCAAAAACCTGTGCTGGGATATACGATAAATTAATAGATGACATATTAAAATAGCATAAATAGTGTTATGAACGATTACAAGAAAACACAGAAAGAACTCACAGAACTTAATCATGACGGTAACGAGGATCGTGGACGCGAAGGCGAAGATGTTTCCGAAGATACAAAACTGTCTGAAAAAGAAAAGTTAATACAAAAGAAACTAGAAGAATTAAGAAAACGAGACCCTTTTATTTACAGATAATAAAATGCGTATTCTTGGTTTAAGTTTTTTATTTCATGATGCCGCCGCCACTGTTATTGAGGATGGCGAAATTCTGTATGCTTCGCATTCTGAAAGATATAGCAAATACAAAAACGATCCTTTTTTAAATCACAAAATGATTGCTGACTGCTTAAAGTTTGGCAAGCCTGATGTAATTGTATTACACGAAAAGCCATGGGTAAAGAAACTAAGAAATCTTTACGCAGGTAATTGGAGAGCATTGTTAGAACCAACAATGCAAAAATGGATCAAAGATTTTTTCCCAGAGTTACATGGCATACCAATTAAGACTTATTGGCATCATGAAACACATGCCGCCGCTGGTGTAATGACTAGTAACTTTGATGAGTGTGCTGTTATCTGTATCGATGCTATAGGCGAGTTTGATACCGCTACAGCATGGCATTGGAATAAAGGTAACCTTAAGAAAATACATAGCACAAAGTTTCCTAGCAGTTTAGGATTATTTTATAGTGCCATGACTGCTCATGTAGGATTAAAACCTATGGAAGATGAGTATGTGTTAATGGGCATGGCCGCATATGGTAAACCTATTTACGAAACTGCTATGCATGAAGAATTTTTTGTAGATGCTGATTGTAAAGAACCAGCAAATGTTATTGAGATGACAAAAAATTTACAAAAGGGTGTACCTGCTGATTATTTAGGTAGAGATAAAAGTGCATTAATAGACGAGTGGGGACATCATAGTTTAGATTATGATATTGCCGCTAGTGCTCAGGCTGTAGCAGAAAAACGTATATTTGAATATGCCAGACATGCTTTAATAAAAACACACAGCAAAAATTTAGTATTCATGGGCGGGTGTGCTTTAAATTGTGTTGCTAACGGTAATCTATTTAAGTTATTTGAAAACGTACACATAATGCCTAACCCAGGCGATGCTGGTAGCAGTTTAGGTGCCGCCGCTTTACATTACTATAATGTAACTGGTAATAAAGTAAATTGGACTGGTGCATATTTAGGTAATTGTATCCGTGGTGATTATCCTATCAAGAAATCATTGGCAAGTTTATTGAAAGGTGAGATATTTGGTATAGCAAATGGCCGTGCAGAGTTCGGTCCAAGAGCATTAGGTAATAGAACATTATGTGCTGATCCAAGAGGCAATAAAATTAAAGATGCTGTAAACAAAATCAAACGTAGACAAGAGTTTAGGCCTTTTGCTCCAATTATACTAGAAGAACATGTACACGACTATTTTGAAATGCCAGGGAACATTAGTAATGCTCCATATATGCAATTTGTAGCAAGATGTAAAAAGCCAAAAGAATTTCCAGCAATAGTTCATGCAGATGGTACAAGCAGAGTACAAACAGTTAATGAAACAGAACACCCTGACTTGTATGAACTAATGACACAATTTTATAATAAGACAGGTTGCCCAATGGTACTTAATACTAGTTTAAATATCAAAGGCATGCCTATAGTCAATGATGAGAAAGATGCCGCAGACTTCGAAGAAAAATACAACGTCCCAGTCCACACTAAGGACGATTAAGAAAAAGTTGCAAGGTAAGTGTACTACCTGTGGTGGTACTTTGCCAGATCATAAAGGACCATGCCCTGTATGGGGAGAAGAGATATTGCGTAAATATGACGAAATTGATATGGAGGTAGAACATATTAGTACAGTGGTGCAAAGAGTAGTAGACGAGTTAGAAGAAAGATATGTATGATATATTTTACATAGGAGAAAACGTGAGTCTAAAGGATAATTATCCTTTTGCTAAACAAGTCTCTAGTGAAGAAAACATTAAACCTAAAACATCACTTTATTGGTTAGTAGAGCCTAACACAGAAATACTAGACTTTAGTGTACTTGAATTTGTGCCTAAAGATTACGACAGCCAATATGAACATATTTGGAAATGGAGTAACAACAATTACGGTGGTATAAGATTACTGCCCAAAAAAGTTTCTAGAGGCGTAAAAGAAATTAATCAAG
>JADHQX010000006.1 GCA_016777745.1 Candidatus Pelagibacterales bacterium | reverse complement strand
GCATTATTATTTGTTGATCGACATTTAGTACATGAAGTGACAAGTCCACAAGCTTTTGAAGGATTAAGAAATTCTAATAGAAAAGTTAGACAACCCAGTTTAACACTAGCAGTTGCAGATCATAATGTTCCAACTACTGATAGATCTAAAGGAATAGCAGATGCAGAATCTAAAATTCAAGTGGATACTTTAGAGAATAATTGTAAAGAATTTGGAGTTCAATATTTGGGAATGGATGACAAGAGACAAGGAATTGTTCATATCATTGGACCAGAACAAGGCTTTACACAACCTGGAACAGTAATTGTTTGTGGAGACAGTCACACAGCAACACATGGTGCATTTGGTGCTCTGGCATTTGGAATTGGTACCTCGGAAGTAGAGCATGTCCTAGCAACGCAAACATTGGTTCAAAAAAAAGCAAAGAATTTTAGAATTAATGTTAATGGAAAACTTCCTATTGGTGTTACCTCTAAAGATGTAATCTTACAAATTATAGGACAGATTGGAACTGCAGGAGGAACAGGGTCGGTTATAGAGTATGCTGGCAGCCTGATCTCATCTTTAAGTGTAGAACAACGAATGACAATTTGTAATATGACTATTGAGGGAGGAGCAAGAGCAGGATTAATTGCTCCAGATGAAAAAATATTTGAATATTTAAAGGGTAAACCGATGTCTCCAAAAAATGAAAATTGGGATAAGGCTATGAAATATTGGGAAAGTTTAAAAACTGATGATGGAGCTAAATTTGATAAAGAAATTAATTTAGAAGCAGAAGATATTTTACCAATGATTACCTGGGGAACTTCTCCACAAGATGTAATCACTATTGATGGTAAAGTACCAAATCCTGAAAATGAAAAAGATGAAGATAAAAAGAGTTCTATAATAAGATCTTTAAAATATATGGGTTTAAAAGCCGATACATTAGCTACAGACATTAAAATTGACACAGTTTTTATAGGAAGTTGTACTAACGGTAGAATTGAAGACTTAAGAGAAGCTGCAAAAATATTAAAAGATAAAAAGAAGGCGTCCCATGTTCATGCAATGGTTGTTCCAGGCTCAGGTTTGGTTAAAGAGCAAGCAGAGCAGGAAGGCTTAGATAAAATATTTATAGCTTCAGGTTTTGAATGGAGAGAACCAGGTTGTTCAATGTGTCTTGCCATGAATGCAGATAAGTTAAAGCCAGAAGAAAGATGTGCCTCAACTTCAAACAGAAACTTTGAAGGAAGACAAGGTAGAGGTGGAAGAACACATTTAGTAAGTCCTGGAATGGCAGCAGCAGCAGCAATTTCTGGAAACTTAGATGACGTTAGAAAGTATCAAAACTAAAATGCAAAAATTTAATTCACTTACTAGTATCCCAGCATATTTACCAATAGTGAATATTGATACAGATATGATTATTCCAAAACAATTTCTTAAAACAATTAAAAGAACAGGTTTAGGAAAAAACTTATTTTTTGAAATGAGGTATGATGACAATGGAAATGAAATAAAAGATTTTATTCTAAATCAAGAACCTCACAATCAATCAAAAATATTAATAGCAGGAAAAAACTTTGGCTGTGGTTCATCAAGAGAGCACGCACCTTGGGCACTTTTAGATTTTGGAATTACATGTGTGATAAGTTCAAGTTATGCTGACATTTTTTACAGCAACTGTTTTAAAAATGGAATTTTGCCGATTATTTTACCAGAAGAAAAAATAAAAGAATTATCAGAATATTCAAAAAGAAAAGAAGAAATTTCAATAGATCTAAAAGAAGAAAAGATAATTTTTGGAAATAGTGAAATCAAGTTTGATATTGATCCTTTTAAGAAAAAATGTTTATTAGAAGGGCTTGATGATATTGCGCTGTCATTAGCCAAAAAAGAAAAAATCACAACCTTTGAAGAAAACTTAAAAAATAATAAACCATGGATATTTAATGATAAAAATTAAAAAAAGAAAAATTTTACTTTTACCAGGGGATGGCATTGGACCTGAAGTTATTCAAGAAGTTAAAAAAGTTATTTTATGGTTGAATTCAAATAAATCTTTAGATTTTGAAATTGATGAAGATTTAGCTGGTGGTTGTTCTTATGATAAGCATGGAACACCAATTACAGATGAGGTTTTTTATAAAGCTTTAGAAAGTGAATTTGTTATGTTGGGCGCAGTTGGTGGACCAAAATGGGATAACTTAGATTTTTCAAAAAAACCAGAAAGAGCCTTATTGAAATTAAGAAAAGAATTAAAATTATTCGCAAATTTAAGACCTGCAATTTGTTTTGAACAATTAGTTGATGCCTCAACTCTAAAGCCAGAAATCGTATCTGGATTAGACATTATGATAGTGAGAGAATTAACAGGTGGAATTTATTTTGGTGAACCAAGAGGAATTAAGCCAATAGAAAATGGTGAAAGAAAAGGGATTAATACCCACTCATATACAACTAGTGAAATAGTTAGAGTAGCAAAAGTTGCTTTTGATTTAGCAAGAAAGAGATCAAATAAGGTTACTTCATGTGAAAAGTCGAATGTAATGGAGGCTGGACAACTTTGGAAAGAAGAAGTTCAAGAGCTACACGACAAAGAATATAAAGACGTAGAATTAAGTCATATGCTTGCTGACAATTGTGCAATGCAATTATTGAAAAACCCAAAGCAATTTGATGTGATTGTTACTGACAATTTATTTGGAGACATGCTTTCGGATCAAGCTTCAATGTTAACTGGATCTTTAGGTCTACTACCATCTGCTTCGCTTGGGGCAAAGAATAAAGAAGGTGAGATGAGAGCTATGTATGAGCCTATTCATGGTTCTGCACCAGATATAGCTGGTAAAGGAATTGCAAACCCAATAGCCTCAATTTTAAGTTTTGCAATGGCCTTAAGATATTCATTAGATTTAGATAATGAAGCTGATGCTTTAGAAAAAGCTGTACAAGATGTCTTAAATGATGGTCTTAGAACAAAAGATATTTTTTCTAAGGGAAAAAAAGAAGTATCAACATCTGAAATGGGTGATGCGATAATTTCAAAGTTGAAATAATAAATACTCTTAATAGTTTTGTTTCCTAAATTTTCTACTTGGCCTCTAAGTCTTATTTAGCTATTTTTACCTACAAGCATTTCATAACCTGATGATAAGTCTTTAATTAAATCACAAACTTCAAACTTATTATCTAAGATATTTGCAACGGGTGTGATTTCAGCTGCTGTTCCTGTTATGAAGCACCCTACAAAATTGGATAGTTCATTGGGAGATATTTTTCTTTCGTTTATTTTTATATTTTTTGATTTAGCAAGATCAATAACTGTTTTTCTGGTAATACCATCTAAAAAAGAGTCTGGTATTGGTGTATGTAATTCATTATTTTTATCTTTAAAAAAGATATTGGCACTTGTTGCTTCAGCTACATTACCCTCATGATCTAACATTAATGAGTCTGTGAAACCATCTTTTTCAGCTTGGTGTTTTGATAGTGTGCAAATCATATAAAGTCCTGCTGCTTTACTCTGCCAGGGGGATGAGTTTTGAGGAGGCCTTTGCCATTTGGATATATTTAATTTTATACCTTTTGATTTTAAAGTAGGATCAAAATATGTAGGCCAATCCCATATTGCGATTGCTACATTTATTTTAGTATTTTGTGCCGAGACACCCATCATTTCACTACCTCTCCATGCAAAGGGTCTTATATATCCATCTTTAATATTTTGGTCTGAAATAAGTTTCTTTGTAGCTTCAATAATTTCTTGATTAGAATATGGAATTTTCATATCCAATATTCTTGCAGAATTAAAAAGTCTCTCGATATGTTCCTCTAACTTAAATATTTTTGTATTATAAACTCTTAAACCTTCAAAAACTAAGCTGGCATAATGCATACCATGACTAATTATATGAACTCTAGCATCTTGCCATTCACACAATTCATTATTAAACCAAATTTTTCCAGATCTTTTGTCAAAAGGTAATTGTTGCATACGAATATTTATTCTACAGACTCAATAATTGTAGCAATACCCATTCCCAAACCTATACATTGAGTGACTAAGGCATATTTTTTATTTTCTCTTTTTAATAATTGAGCTGCTTTTCCAGTAATTCTAGCACCTGTTGCTCCAAGTGGATGACCCAATGCTAACGCACCACCATCTAAATTAACTTTATTTTGATCTATACCTAAATCTTTTATGCAAGCCAATGATTGAGATGCAAATGCCTCATTTAGTTCTACGATATCTATATCTTTAATCGTTAATTTAGCTCTCTCTAAAGCTTTTTGAGAAGCTCCAATTGGACCTAGACCCATAGTGTCAGCTTTACACCCCTGAACAGATGTAGAAACGATTCTAGCTAAAATTTCTAAATTATTATCTCTAGCATATTGTTCTTCACAAATTAATGTTGCTGCTGCCCCATCAGTTAGAGGTGATGATGTAGCGGCTGTTACTGTTCCATTTTGATCAAATGCTAACTTTAACCCATCTAATTTTTCTTGATTACTACCAGGTCTAATATTGCTATCTTGAGAACAATTTCCTATAGAGACAATTTCACTTGTAAAGTTTCCTTTGGATTGTGCATCAAATGCTTTTGCATGACTGGATATTGAGAATTCTTGCTGTTCTTTTCTGGTTATAGAGTATTGCTTTGCTACATTTTCTGCTGTTATACCCATCGAAAAATAAACATTTGGATTTTCTTTTTCCGTATAAGGGTAGGGCATCGGATCAAAGCCCGTATTAACTCTAGTCATACTTTCTACACCGCCACATATAAACACTTTACCAGATCCCATTGAAATTTTTCCTGCCGCAATATGAATAGCTTCCATTGATGAGCCACACCATCTATCAACCGTCATTCCAGAAGTTTTGATATCCATATCGGTTAAAAAAGTTACCAATTTACCAATATTAAAACATTGCTCTCCAACTTGAAAAGCACATCCAATTACGATGTCTTCTATATCGCTTTTATTAACTTTAGTTTTAGATACAAGATTATTGATTACTTCAGCCAATAAATTTACTGGTTTGATATCTATTAACTCACCTTTTCTCGCCATTGTAAAAGGTGATCTTGAATAACCTGCTATAACTGCTCTGTGCATTTTAAAAGTTTAATTTCTTTTGGTATATCTAATTATTCTTGAAATGGCAAAGAGGATATGGTCCCAGCTCTTAATTTGTTATCTGGCGTTTCAACAATTACTTCATTACCAATGTTCCAATGATCTTTTAAAATCATAGAAAGACCAACATTTTTTTTTAATCTTGGTGAATAAATTCCAGAAGTAATCTGTCCAATCTTTTTTTTATTTTTTGAAAAAACAGGAAATGGTTTTGTACAAGTAGGACAGGGGTCACCATCAAAAACAATTCCTCTAATTTTTTGTTTAATACCCTCTTTTCTAATTTTATTTAAAGCAGCTTTACCAATAAAATCGTGTTGATTATCCTCCGCACAGTACATTTCAAGATTACACTCTAAAGGGTTATTTTCTCTGGTAAAATCATTACCATAAGACATTAGTCCTCCCTCTATTCTTTCAATTAAGTTAGGACATCCTGGAGAAATATCAAATTCTTTACCTGCTTTCCAAATTGTATCCCATAATTTTTCACCTAATTCGTACCCTTTAAAATAAATTTCAAATCCACCTTGTTTGCTATAGCCAGCTCTAGCTATTACCTGCTCCGTTCCCTCAAAATTAAATAGTCCAAAGTTAAAAAATTTAATTGATCTAACTTCTTCTCCAAATATTAAAGCCATCAAATCTTCAGCTTTAGGTCCTTGAATTGCTAATGGATAAACATTTGGTTCTTCAATTTTGACTTTTAAGTTTGACCCAATTGCCAATCCTTTTGCCCACAATAAAACATCAGAGTCAGCTATTGATAACCAAAATTTATTTTCACTTAGTTTAAGTAGAACTGGATCATTTATCATTCCTGCATTTTCATCAATAATTGGAATGTAAAAACATTTTTTGACTTTCATACCCTTAATAGATCTAGGTGTCATTCTTTGTACTAAATTTTCAGCATCAGGACCTTCAATTTGAACTTGTCTTTGAACTGAAACATCCCACAATTGAACATTTGATCTAAGATGCCAATAATCTTCTTCAACTGATTTTTTAAAAGCTTTGGGCAGCAGCATGTGATTAACAACAGAAAAACCTGTCACACCACACTCTTCAACTTTATTTGTAAAAGGCGTTCTTCTTATGCGCCTTGACATATTTAAACCAGAGGTACTCATTTATACTATTTAGACCACCAAATAGAATAGCCATTTGGTGATATAATGATTGGTAAGTGGTATTTTTTTTTTGGATCTTCCATTTTAAATTTTACTATAACTTCTGAAACAATATTTTTTTCTGAAAAATAATCTGCTGTTTTACAAATCATTTCATAATCACAAAGACAATCTTCTGAAGTAAGATCAAAATCTTTTAAAACTCTACCACCAACATCTGTTTCTGTTTCAATAAAAGTTTTTCTATCTCCATTTGGTTTTATTTGTAAAATTATAACCTTTACCCCATTTGCATGGGTTCCATTTACTGAGTTTAATAAGTGAGAAGATAAAGTCGCCATATGATTATTCTATTGATGCCTTGTCTCTTTTATCACTAACAGCAGCTACTATCGGGCTTATTACTCCTTTTGCTTTTACATTTACACAAGCTGTTTTGCCACTTTTAATTGCTCTTTTTAATGCTGGTGCTAGCTGTTCTCTTTTTGTAACTAACTCTCCATGGCCACCAAATCCTTCAAAAATTTTATGAAATGGTATGTCTCTAAAATCAGTTGCAAAGTGTTTTCCACTTTCAAATAAACGTTCTTGTTGCTGAGATATACAATCTAATCCACCATTATTATCAATTACTACCACTATTGGCTTATTTTCTTGAAAAGCAGTCTCTATAGATAGACCACCAGAAAGAAAAGCTCCATCCCCACTTATTAGAATTACATTTGAGTCAGGGTTAATATTTTTTGCAGACAGTGCAAATGGTACACCAACTCCCAACATACTGAATGTTCCTGGATGTAAAATACCTCCAATTTTTTTTCCTTTTGATCCTGCAATATTAATTGCTATTTCAGACCAGAAATGAGTGTTACCCCCATCTATAACTAGCCAATCTTTTTCTCCAATAGCATCTTGCACATCCAAAGCTAGCTGTAGTGGATGCATTTTTCCTCCATTAGCTTCTGCTTCTTTAGTTTCTTTGCTTAAGTCTTCTAAAGTTTTATCAACCCATTCTTGTTTTTTAGATTTATTAAGATCAAACCATTCATGACCCAAGTTCCATTTATTATTTGTTTTAAGTTTATTTAAAGTATCAAAAAATACACCAGGGTCACATAACAAGTTCATATCTGCTGATCTATTTAGTTCAATCTCTTCATGAGATCCATTAACACAAACAAGCTTAGTTGATTTAGGAAAAAGGGGGGGATTACCAAAATTCATTTGATTATCTAATCTTGCACCAACCATTAAAACCAAGTCAGACTCGTGTAATGCAAACTTAGAAGGAGGATATTGATGAATGTCAGCTAAGCCCATATAAGCATTTGCTTCCTCGCCAAGTAATTTTTGATGATAAGGAATATTAAATATTGGTATATGTAAATTATTTCCAACTTCCTCTAATTTTTTTTCAGAGCCAGACCACCAAATGCCATGTCCACCAATCAAAACAGGTTTTTTTGCATTACAGGCAAGCTCTAATATTTCAGAAATATTTTTTGGATCAGGCCATGCTTTATCAACAGGTTTTGCTTCATGTGAAAAAGGTCTTTCTTCAAGTCCTGCATTTTCAGAAAAAGATGAAAACATAATATCAACAGGTAAACTTAGATGAACCGCACCAGGGTAACCATTTGTTGCTATTCTATATGCTTTATCTACAAACTCTCTAATTCGAGTACCGTCAGTTATACTGGCACTGTACTTTGTTAATGGAGCAGCAATTGCGACATCGTCTATTTCTTTAAAACCTCCTGAGCCCTGCCTTTTTAAACTGCTTGAGCCAGTTATAAATATTACAGGTGATCTTTCACCCCAAGCTTCCATCATTGATGGTACAGCATTTGCAAAACCCTCGGGGCCAACAAGACAAACTGCTGGTTTTCTTGTAATTCTTGTATGCCCATCAGCTATATGACCTGCTACTTGTTCGTGAGGACAGTTTATGACTTCCATTTGACATTCCATAAAACCCTCTAAAGCTGGGTTACAGAAACCACCAGACAATGTAAAAACATGTTGGATTCCTTTATCTTTTAAAGCTCTAGCAATTAACGAACCACCTCTAATTTTTTTTTCTGACATAAATTTAGTATTTCATATTTTCTATAAATTTTTTAGCAATAATTTCCGAAGAAATATCATTTACATCAGTTAAACCAACAAGACCCAATGCTGTACTTAACTCATCTTTAATTATATCTAAAACTCTTCGCAAACCGCTTTCTCCATCAGCACCAATACCATACATTAAAGGCCTACCCAACATCACATAATTTGCACCGAGAGCAAGAGCTCTAACTATATCGCTACCGCCTCTAATACCACTATCAAAAAGTATTGGAAATTCTTTCCCTAAAACATTTCTAATCAAGGGTAATGCTTCAATAGCAGCTGTTGCACTATCTAATTGTCTTCCACCATGATTTGAGACTTGAATTGCATCAGCACCAGCATCCTTAATTTTAACAGCATCTTCAGGTGACATAACTCCTTTTACAATTAATTTCCCCTTCCATGTATCACGAACACGCTTAAGAGTTCCCCAATCTGTAGCACCTCTACTTTCACTTCTTACAAATTTATTTCCATTTTTAGAAGTTTCATAATTCATAGGTTTTGGAATACCATTCATCAATGTTGTTAAAGACCATAGAGGGTGAGTTGCAAAGTCAAATAATTGCTTAGGACCAATTTTGAAAGGAACTGTAAAACCATTTTTATTATCTTTAGCTCTTCTAAATTGAATTGGAACATCTACAGTCAATATTGCAACTTTATAGCCAGTTTGTTCTGCTCTTTGTAAAAGTTCCATTACAAAGTTTTCTTGAAAATTATATAATTGAAGCCAAGAACGTCCTTCTGATAATTCAAACATTTTTTCTAAAGAGGTTGATGAAGCCATTGAAACACAAGCAGGTATATTATTTATAACACTTTCTTTAGCTAGCATTTCATCAGCACCAGCCCATGTTAAGTTACACATCCCCATTGGTGAAAAACCAAATGGTTGATCAAAATCAATATCAAGAAATTTTTTTTTTAAAAATCTATTTTCTACATTTCTTAACACTTTTGGCTCTAATCTTATTTGATCTAAAGCAGTACTATTAATTTCACACAACTTTTCATCACCAGATGCTCCATCTACAAAATCAAACATCAATTTAGGCATTCTCTTTTTGGCTAAATTTCTTGCATCCTCAACACTATGAATTTTCTTACTTGATACTATGTTGCTCATATTTTTACTCTATATAGTCTTTAAGACTAATTTTTTTATTTGTATCAATAAAATAGGCTTTATGATTTTTTCTGGAAGAATAAACTTCACTAGGTTTCCCGTCAATAAAAAGCACTGCAACACCATCATCAATTGCTAAACCAGGTGGTAATTCACCATTTTTAATGTTTAATTCAAATTGATTAATCCTTTTCTCTTCTGATGAGTGAGGAGTGCAGCTACCAGAAATTAAACTAATACCTTTAAGAGGTTTTAGGCCTGGACCAACTGAATCTGATAAAATCCAATCAAACCAACACCCGGCACCAGCACTTACGCCAGCTAAAACTATTCCATTTTCATAAGCTTTTTTAAAAATTTTATCTAGACTATTTTTTCTCCATATATCCAGCATAAACGAAGTGTTTCCACCACCAACATATATAATATCCTTATTTAAAATCCATGAAGAAAAACCATCTATTTTTTGAGTAAGATTAAAGTGTGAAAGCTCTAAATTTTTATTTTTAAATTTTTTATAAAATATGCTAATTTTTTTTACGTCATCTTTACTAGCAGTTGCTAAAAAACCTAATTTAATTTTTTTTTTACTACATTGATCTAAAAAAAATTGATCTAAAGTATCATCTGATTCATGAGTAAAACCCCCACCACCTATAGCAATTATCTTCTTTGTAATTTTTTCCATTAAATTAAATTCTGAATAAATATAAAATTAATATATATTATTAAAAAAAACATTAACTTATTATGATTGATTTAATATCAAAACAATTGGCACCAACAGGTATTTTAAGAGTAGGAATTAATATGAGTAATTTTTTACTTGTAAGTGGGGTAAATTCTTCAGGTTTACCCAAGGGTGTTTCACCTGATTTGGGTGAAAGAATAGCAAAGGAGTTAGATGTTCCTCATAAATTAGTTCAGTACAAGAGACCTGGTGAGCTTGCTGATGCAGTGAATAAAAATCAATGGGATATTGGAAATATTGCATTTGAACCAAAAAGAGCAGAGACAATAGATTTTAGCAATGCATATGTAAATATTGATGCTAATTTTTTAGTTAGAAAAATTGATAATTTTAAAACTAATGAAGATATAAGCAAATCCAAAGTAAAAATTGCTGTAGCAGAAAGAAGTGCATACGATTTGTGGTTATCAGACAATTACAAGGATATTAAATTAATAAGAGCAACCTCAATACATAACTCACATATTTTATTTAACGAGGGAAAAGCTGATGTTCTTGCTGGATTAAAACCAAAACTTATTGAGGAATTATCAACAAACAATCAACTTAAAATTATTGAAGATCCATTTACCTTCATAAAACAGTCAGTTGGTATTAAAAAAGGAAGTCCCCAGGTAATAAAATTTTTGAATGATTTTATTTTAAAGTTAATTAATGATGGATTTATAAGGCAATTATTAAAGAAATATAACGTAGATAAAAAACTAAGTATTCCTAAATTATAATTTTTTTAAACCAGCCCAAGGCTCAGGTTTAGATGGTATAGCTTTATTTATACCTCTAACAATTTCTCCTTTAGGATCATACATTGGTAAAGTGCAAAGCTCTCCTTTATGTGTTTTGCCATCTGTGCATTCAACTTCTACAATTGTTCCTGGGCCTAAATCAGAATCATTTAGATAAACAATACCAACACCACAGACCTGAAAAGGTGACCAGGTACTTGATGTAACGCGGCCAATAAGCTTACCATTAAATTTAAGGGTCTCCCCTTTAGAGGCTATTCCATCTACAACCCTAATTCCCCAGCTCTTACAATTTTTATCTGATTTTAATAATGCTTCTCGGCCAATAAAATATTTTTTATCTAAATCTACAAATCTACCAAGTCCTACAGAAAAAGGGGTAGTTTCGTTTGTAAAATCTTGTCCAGCAGATAAAAGACCTGCCTCTATACGTCTTCCACGAAATGAGGGTGTTGCTGTTATTATCATGCCCATTTTACTTCCCTCTTCAAGTATTAGGTCTCCCAATTTTTCAGAATTATTTTCAGGTCGAAAATAAATTTCCCAACCTAATTCATTAGTAAATCCTGATCGACTAATTATAACTTTTTCTTTAGCCATGGTTACTTCTACCCAATCAAAATATTTCCATGTAGTAGCTATTTTTTCTTCAATTAAATTATCAAGAAGTTTCATTGAAAGTGGTCCTTGAATTTGACTAACATAAACATTAGGCTCACTAATTTTTACATCAAGTCCTTCAGCATTTGCTTTGTACCATGAAAAAAGATCACCATCAGCTTGTGCAAACCAATATTGATTATCATTAATGCGTAAAAGCAAACCATCAGTAATCATTCCACCATCATGGTAGCAAGCAAATTGATATGAACATCTACCTTTTTTAACTTTTGAAATATCACGTGGAAAAATTTTCTGTAATAATTTAAGAGCATCTGGTCCTGAAATTTCATATGGGTGCTCTCCAGTGTGACGAAGAATTATTTCTTGTTTAGTTTTCCAGTACTGTTCATCAGCTGTGGCATTTGATAATTTTTCTGTTGTTAAACGTCCAGCGTACTGCGAATACTCAGGGTCATATGGTAGCTCCTGATAAGTTAATGGATGCACTCCCATAGTTCTTGCTAACTCAACCGGTCTATCACCTTCTTGGACTTGAGGTTTTATTGAAAATCTTAAATTTTTAAGAGATTTATGCATATAGTTTTTTAATAAATTAAATTTAAAATTTTCTCTAGCAAATAAAAATCTATTATATCTGCAATCTATGCTTGTACAAGAATTACTATTGTTGAAATATTTTTAAAATGATAGCGTTTCCAAAAAAAAAATATAGAGAGGGAAAATAATGAAAAACATTTACAAACTGATATCAGTTTCTTTGATATCAATATTAGTGTTATTTTCATCTGCAAATGCATCAAGTGGAACTTTTAAGCTATCACATGATCTTGGATTTGGAAAAGATACAAACCTAGACGCAATTACTAAAGGTCGTTTATTTCAAGTTGTGATAATGACTCAAAATCGTTTAGTTAGAAAAAATCTTAAAGGTGTTGTCTCAGAAGAGTTAGCTACCAAATGGTCAGCAAACGCAGATGCAACTGAGTGGACTTTTAATCTTCGTAAAGGGGTAAAATTTCATGATGGTTCTGATTTTGATGCAGAAGATGTTAAATATTCTTTAATGCGTGTTAAAGATCCAGAAATTGGATCACCTGCAAAAAAAAGCTTAAGTGTTGTAACAGATATTGAGATTATAGATTCTCATACTGTTAAAATGAAGTTAAGTACTTCTTTTGCAGACTTTCCTTTAAACTTAACTGATTACAGATTAAGAATGATACCATCTGGATCTGGAGATACTATTGGGCAAACTGGAATTGGCACTGGTCCTTTTATGGTTGAAAAGTTTGATGCAGAAGGAACTACTATTCTTAAAGCTAATCCTAATTATTGGGAAGGTGCACCTGGACTTGCTGAAGTTCATGTAATTGCAATACCTGATGGAGAAGCACGAGTACAAGCTCTTTTAACTGGTCAGATTGATATGAACAGATACGTTCAATTTAGTCAGAAAAAAATCTTTGATGGAAATAAGAAGTTCAAAGCTACAGTAATTCCCACAGGTAACTGGAGAGGAATGGTTATGAATACTGAGCGTGCTCCTTTTAATGATCCAAAAGTTAGAAAAGCTGTACGTTTAGCTATTGATAGACAAGAGCTTGTTGATACCGTTATGGGTGGAGAGGCAGTTGTATCATGTGATACCCCTGTTGCACCATCAGATCAATATCGACTTACTATGAAATGTCCTCAAGATATTAAGAAAGCTAAAAAACTTTTAACAGAAGCTGGATACCCTGATGGAATTGAAATGGTAATTCATGTATCAACAAAAGAACCTACATGGCCAACTATTGCTGAGGTAATCCAACAACAAGTTGCTAAAGCTGGTATCAAAGTTGACATCAAAATGACACCATCAAAAAGTTACTGGGAGGAAACTTGGATGAAAAAAGATGTTGCAATGACACGTTGGAATGAAAGATCTGCTGATAGTGTGCTTCATGAAGTTTATCACAGTAGTGCAAAATGGAATGAGTCATATTATAAAAGTTCTAGTTTTGATGAAAATCTAGCAAGTGCAAGAGGTGAGCTTAATTTTAATAAAAGAAAAAAAGCTTATAAAAATGCACAAAAAACTTTATGGGAAGAATCTGGAACTATGATTCCTTACCATGTATCTAAATTAGTGGTTACTAATTCTAGAGTAAAAAACCTTGATGAAGTTGAGGTTTTTTCAATTCAGTGGCATAAAGTTAAAGTAGAATAATATAAAATACTATTTACAGGCCTTTAATTAGGCCTGTAAAAGTAATCTCATTTAATAGTTATTAATTTTAAAATCTAAAGCAGTAAACTTAATTATGTTTTTTTTAATTTTTAAAAGATTTGTATTAGGTTTAATAACTCTATTTATTGTATCTTTAATTACCTTTGTTGGTGTTGAGATTCTTCCTGGTGATGCATGTACATCTTATCTTGAGAGAGAAGCATTTGGTGTAGCTTTAGAGGCCTGCATAAAAAGACTAGGACTTGATGTGCCAGCTTATGAAAGATACTTATCATGGGCCTATAATGTTATTCAAGGAGATTTTGGTTATTCCTTAAGTGGACAAATGCAAATTAATGAAGTCTTAGGGCCAAGAATAAAAAACTCAATGGTTTTAGCTTCAGCTGCAATAATTATTGGAATACCTTTAGCTCTAATACTTGGAATAATAACAGCTCTTTGGAGAGATAAACTGCCAGATATAATTATTTCAACAATTACAATATTTTCAATGACCATTCCAGAATTCATTAGCTCTACTTTATTAATTTTAATAGTTGCTATTTGGTTAGAATGGTTACCTGGAATAGTAATTGTACCAAGTGACGTTACCTTTTTAGAATTACTACCAAATATAATTTTACCAGTAATTGCTATTGCAATGATAATGACTGCACATATGGCTCGTATGGTTCGGTCAAGTGTTATTCAGGTAATGGCGACTGATTATATACAAATGGCAATTTTAAAAGGAGTACCATATTGGAGAATGGTTTTTAAACATGTTTTACCTAATGCACTATTACCAGCTATTAATGTTGTTGCCTTGACTATTGCCTGGTTATTAGGAGGAGTGGTTGTTACCGAGGTTGTCTTTAATTATCCAGGATTGGGAAGATTAGTAATTGAGTCTATATCTAATAGAGACCTACCAGTTGTTCAAGCTTTAGGTATTATTCTTGCATCTATTTACGTTAGCATAAATTTTATAGCTGACTTATTAACATTAATGCTGAACCCAAGATTAAAAACATTACAAACTAGAAAATAAATATGGAAACTAATAAAGATATCTTTGAAGAAAAACCTAAAAGTTCTTTAGCAAAAGTTTTAGAGATATTATCAACAATGGCTTCAAAACCATCTGGTTTCATTGGCTTAGCAATTTTAATTTTTCATGTAGTGTTAGCTGTCACTAGTCCATGGTTTGCACCTTATGACTACAAGTCAATTAATTCTTCATTAATGTTACAACCACCATCATTAGAATTTTGGTTTGGAACAGACAGTTTGGGTAGGGATGTTTTTACTAGGACTATATTAGGAGGAAGAACCGCTCTTACAGTAACTTTTTTTGGTTCAATTATTGCTCTTTTGTGGGGTGGTCTTTTAGGAATTTTTTGTGGATTAGTTGGGGGTAGAATTGATGACATAGTAATGAGAATAGTTGATGCATTTTTATCAATACCATGGATATTGGCCATGCTATTAATTGTGTCTCTTCTAGGTACATCGATCGAAGTATTAATACCGGCACTTGGTTTTTTTTATGGAAAAGGAATAGTAAGAGTTGCTAGAGCAGCCACACATGACGTAATTGCAAAAGACTTCATTGTGTCTGCTAAAGCTAGAGGACACAGCAATCTTTCAATTATTTGGAACGAAATATTACCTAATGTTAGAGATGCTATTTTAGTTGAGGGAGCTATGAGATGGTCATGGATGTTACTTGGATTTAGCTCTCTATCATTTTTAGGTTTTGGTGTAAGTCCACCCACACCTGACTGGGGGTTAATGATATCCAATGCAAGAGGACTAATGTCTTTTGCGTGGTGGGCAGTAATTTCGCCAATAGTAGGATTAAGTACATTAATTATAGGAATAAACCTAACAGCAGATGCTTTTGCTAAAGCATTAGGCATTGATAGATCAACCAAAGCTCCAGTTTAATATTATGAAAAACCACATTCAAATAATTAAAAATTTATCAATAGGCTTTAAAAGCCAAAAAGGTAAACAAATATCAATTCTAAGAAATATAAGCACAAATATTAAAAAGGGTGAAACTGTAGGCATAGTGGGAGAGTCTGGTTCTGGAAAAAGCACTCTTGCATTAGCAATGATGGGCTATATTAAGAATGGTTTATTTACTACTAGTGGAGAATGTTTGTTTAAATCTTCAAATTTACTTAATATGAATAGTAGAGAGCTAGAAAAGGTAAGAGGAAGAAAAATTGCGATGATACCTCAAAATGCTGGTCAGGCGTTAACACCCAATCTTAAAATTGGATATCAAATAGAAGAGGCTCTTAGACTTCATACTAATTTAAGCAAGACTGAGATAGAAGAAAAAATTTCTGAATTATTAAATAAAGTTAGACTACCTTCACCAAAAATTATGGCTTTAAGATATCCTCATGAGCTTTCAGGTGGACAACAACAGCGTGTTGCTGTTGCCATGGCACTTGCTGGAAACCCTGAGCTATTATTACTTGATGAACCAACTACTGGATTAGATGTAACTACTCAAGCTCATGTTTTGGAACTTTTAAAAGATATAGCTAAAGATACTGGAACATCAATGGTTTATGTTAGTCATGATCTTGGTGCTATAGCGCAAGTTTGTGACAGAGTAATTGTAATGTATGCTGGTGAAATAGTATTAGAAGGGCCAGTCAGAAAAATTTTAAAAGAACCAATTCATCCTTACACATACGGATTATTAAAATCTATTCCAAAACTTTCTTTATCAGGCCTTCCAGACTCTATGCCAGGTAGCCAACCTCAGCCAGGCCATGTGGGAGATGGATGTACCTTTTATGATAGGTGTGATTTTTCAGATAATAAATGTAAAGTTAATGTTCCTCAACTAGAATATATTCCAGAGATAGACACTAGTGTGAGGTGCTTTCATCATTCTGAATTAATTTCACAAAAAAATGAAAAAAAAACAAACACTCAATCAAATAAAGAAATTAAGATTGATGAAATTTTGAAGTTAAAAGAGGTTTCTATATCTTATGCAAAACAAGGCATTTTAGACCAATTCTTAAATAAAGTTACGGATTCTAATCCAACTGTAAAGGATATAAATATCAATATAAATAAAGGTGAAACTATTGCATTAGTTGGAGAGTCTGGCAGTGGTAAATCTACAATTTTGAAATCAATTGCCGGATTATTAAAAACTAAAGATGGCAATATTACATTTAATAAAGAAAATATATTATCAGATGATTTAAAAGAAAGAAGTTCAGAAGATCTTAGATCAATCCAATTAATTTTTCAAAACCCAGATGAGTCATTGAATCCCAATCATACTGTTGAACAAATATTATCCCAACCCTTGAAATTATATTTTGGTTTAACAGGCAGCAAACTCAAATCTAGTATTGTTGAGTTACTCAATAAAGTTAGGCTTGGTGCATTTTATATGAGCAGATATCCTAGACAGCTGTCTGGTGGTGAAAAACAAAGAATAGCTGTTGCTAGAGCTTTTGCAGCAAAACCAGATATCATTTTATGTGATGAGGTAACTTCTGCTTTAGATGTTTCAGTTCAAGCAGCAGTATTAGATTTATTGCAAAAACTAAAAGAAGAGTCTGGAACTACTTATATATTTGTTTCACACGATCTTGCGGTTGTTAAGGCTATTAGTGATAGAGTTGCTGTTTTATATCAAGGAAGGTTATGTGAAATTGGACCATCAAAAAATGTTTATCAATTTCCCTCTCATCCTTATACAGAAGTTTTAATAGGTGCTGTGCTCGAGCCTGATCCAGATATTAAGCCAAAGTTAGTTGCTGAAGATATAGTTGAGGAAAAACCACCTGAAATTGGATGCTGTTTTCAAGGTAGGTGTCCACGAATAGTAGGTGATAAATGTAAAAATGAAACACCGCCATGGCAAATTGGAGAAAATGGTAATGCCATTAGATGCCATATAGATATAAAGGACTTAAAAGCACAACAGGCTTTGTAAGAAAATTATTTAAACAATTCCAAGTTTTCTTTCTCGATAGAATACAAAAAGACCACTAGAAATAATTATAACTAACCCAACAAGAGTCCAATTATCAGGAAAGTGATTAAATAAAAAATATCCATAAACTGTATTAGTCACAACTTCAAAATAACTAATGGGTGCTAATTTTGATGCTTCAGCATATTTGAAAGATAATATTAATAAAAAATGACCAACAAGAGTTACAACTCCTATTAAAGAAAGTAAAAGCCATTGATCTAAAGTGGGCGAAACCCAAACAAAAGGAATTGTAAAAGACATTACAAAAGATCCAATCAATCCAGTAATTAAAAGTGTCAACATAGAGTTGTCAGAAATACTTAGCTTGCGAGTTGTGATTAAATAAAAGGCATACATAGTTCCTGAAGATAGAGCAGCTAAACTTCCCATATCTAATGGTATATATCCAGGTCTAATAACAACTATTGCGCCAGTAAATCCAACTACAACTGCACTCCATCTTTTTATTCCAATCTTTTCAGATAAAAAAATCGAAGAAAATACAGTCACAACTAAAGGAGAGATAAAAGTTAATGTAAGTGCTTTTGAAAGTGAAATGTGAGAGACAGCATAATAAAAACAAATGTTTGTACCAAGTAAAAGTAAACCCCTTATTAATTGAAGTTTAGGTTTTTCTGTCCAAACAAAATTTCTTTTAAAAAAAAAAAATAGGATAGGCAAAGACAACAAAACTGTAAAACAATGTCGCGCCCAAATTATTTGAAAAATAGGAATTTCTGTAGATAAATATTTTGCAATAGCATAGTTCAATGGAATCACTGTGTGTGCTATTAAATTTAAAATTATTGCCCTCATTTAAATAATTCAATATAAGTTTTCTCTAAATTATGGAAATTAAAAAAGTAGTAGTTATAGGTTCGGGTACAATGGGCAGTGGTATTGCAGCACAATTATGTAATGCCAATATTCCAGTCACACTATTAGACTTAACTACTGAAATAAGTGAAAAAGCTCGTGAAAGAATTCAAAAATCTAGACCACCACTATTAATTGATAAATCAAAAATTAATAATATTAATGTTGGAAACATTACTGATAACTTTAATTTAGTTAACGAAGCAGACTGGATTGTGGAAGCTGTGGTTGAAAGAATAGATATTAAGCATCAAATTTATGAAAAAATTTTTAAAGAAAGAAAAGCAGGATCAATAGTATCGTCTAACACTTCGTCCATACCAATTAGCATTCTATCAGAAAAATTATCTACAGAAGATAAAAAAGATTTTTGTATAACTCACTTTTTCAATCCTGTGAGATATATGGATTTACTAGAGATTGTTAAAAGTGAAAATAATGATCTTGCAAAAATTAATTTTTTAAAAAAATTTTGTGAAGAAGATTTAGGAAAAGGCTCTATTGTTTGTAATGATACTCCTGGTTTTTTAGGAAACAGAATAGGAGTTTATGCGATGCAAGTAGCAATGACTGAAGCTTTTAGAATGAAACTTTCCATCGAAGAGGCAGATGCTATTTTTGGAAGACCAATGGGGATTCCCAAGACAGGAGTATTTGGATTATATGATTTAATAGGAATAGATCTAATGGCAGATGTGCTTAATAGTTTTATAAAAGAACTTTCAAAAGAGGATGAATTCCAAGAAGTAGCCAAAGAAATACCGCTAGTTAAAAAATTAATAGAAACTGGCTACACTGGACGTAAAGGCAAAGGTGGCTTTTACAGAATGAATAAAGTTGAAAATAAGAAAATTTTAGAAGCGATTAACTTAGAAACAGCTGAATACTCTCCAACAAAAAAAATAAATATTAAATTTGATAAACCAGGCTTACAAAGTTTAATTAATAGAAAAGATAAGTATGGAGATTATGCATGGTCTGTAATTTCAAAAATAATTAAATACGCCTCATCATTAGTTCCAGAAATAACTGATGAGTTTAATGACATAGATGAAGCGATGAGATTAGGTTTCAATTGGAATAAAGGCCCTTTTGAAATGCTTGAGGAAATTGGAGTTAATAATTTCTTTAATAAAATAGAAAATTATAAAGGAAATAAGTTTTTAGAAGATTTAGCTGTAACAAAAAATGAAAAGTTTCATGGGGTAAGACAAAAATATACAGATATTGAAACCTTAGGAAAAGTTAAAAAGACAGCCACCAATATTGATGGGAATAGTTCAGCAAAAATTTATCGATTTAAAGATTATAACATTGTTGAATTTACAACTAAGGCTAATGCACTTGATTATAACTCAATGGATGCTCTAAAAAAAGCCACTGATAAACCATTAATAATAATCAATGAAAGTATGCAGTTTTCAGCCGGGGTTAATTTGAGCTATACAATGGAATTTGCTGAAAAAGGGGACTTTAAATCTATAGAAAAATTTGTAAGATATTTTCAGGAAACATGTAAAAATCTTAAGTATTCTGATCATCCTGTTGTATCAGCGCCATCAGGCTTAACATTAGGAGGAGGCTTTGAAGTTTTAGTTCATAGTAATTTTGTAGCATCACACACTAATATTGTTATAGGCTTGGTTGAGACAATGGTTGGATTAATTCCAGCTGGTGGAGGATGTAAAGAGATGTTAGCAAGATGGTTAGAAACTGAAGAAGCTAAAAATGATCCTCACTATGCTCCATTAAAGGTATTTGATATTATAGGATATGGTAAAACTGCAACTTCTCCAGTTGAAGCTGAACCTATGAAATATTTAAGATCAGAGGATAAGAAGATAATGAGTAGAAATAGCTTACTAGAAGTTTCAAGGAAAATTTTAGAAGAAAATAGAGACTTTAAACCTCCAGCTGAAAATACATTTAACCTTCCAGGAAAAGTTGTAAAAGATGAAATGATTAAGCTTTTAGATAAATTATATAATGAAAAAGTAATTCTAGACCATGGAATGAAAGTTGCATCAGAGTTAGCAAATGTTCTAAGTGGAGGAGACACCACAATAGACAAGACTTTATCTGAAGAAGATTTGTTTAAACTGGAGCTAAATGCTTTTATGACATTGATTGAAACAAAAGAAACACAAGATAGAATTAAACATACTTTAACAACAGGAAAACCTTTAGTAAATTAAATGCCAATCTATAATGCACCCGTAGAAGATATGATGTTTCTTTTTGACAAACTAAGAAACAATAAAAATTATAATGAGATTGAAAAATATAAAGAGGTTAATTCAGAGTTAGTAAAAGATATTTTAGAAGAAGCTGCAAAAATAAACCAAAATCTTATACTGCCATTAGCAAAATCAGGAGATGAAAATCCTGCAATTTTAGAAAATGGTGTTGTTAGAACTCCACCAGGATATAAAGAAGCATATACGAAATATATAGAAGATGGCTGGGTATCTTTATCTTGTGATCCTAAATATGGTGGTCAAGGAATGCCTAAAACTGTAAGTGCATTTTTTGATGAAATGTTATCTGCAACCTGCCTCTCTTTTAAACTTTATAGTGAATTAACTATTGGTGCCTACAATTGTATTTCACACCATGCAACTGATGAAATGAAGGATAAATATCTTCCAAAAATGGTTGAAGGTAAGTGGAGTGGCACAATGTGCTTAACAGAACCAGTGTGTGGAACAGATTTAGGAATGTTGAAGACAAAAGCAGTTGAGCAACCTGATGGTACTTATAAAATTACTGGACAAAAAATATTTATAACTTCTGGTGACCATGATTTAACAGATAATATTATCCATCTTGTTATTGCAAGATCAGTAGACTCTCCAGCTGGAACAAAAGGAATAAGCTTATTTCTTGTTCCAAAATTCCTAGTTAAAGAGGATGGATCTGTTGGCTCAAGAAATGGAGTTTCCACAGGATCAGTAGAACATAAAATGGGAATTAAAGGTTCGGCTACATGTGTTTTAAACTTTGATGATGCAGTTGGATACATGATTGGACCAAAAAATAAAGGTCTCAACCAAATGTTTACTATGATGAATTTAGAAAGAATTCTCGTTGGAATCCAAGGTTTAGGAATATCTGAAATTGCTTATCAAAATTCAGTAACTTATGCAAAAGAAAGAAAACAAGGCAAATCTAATAATACTAAATCTACAAATGGGGCTGATTATATTATTGAGCATGCTGACATAAAACGATCACTGCTAAACATGAAGTCTATTATCGAAGGGGAGAGAGCGTTAGGTTTTTGGTTATCACAGCAAACAGAAGTTAGTCTCTACCATTCTGATGAAAAAATTAAACAAGAAGCTTCAGATTTTGTTTCTTTGCTAACACCAGTAGTTAAATCATTATTTACTGATTTGGCCATGGAAATAACAAGTGATGCAATGCAGATTCATGGTGGCTATGGCTTTACACAAGACCAAGGTATAGAACAATTGTATAGAGATAATAGAATTACTCCAATCTATGAAGGTACAAACTCCGTTCAGGCAGCTGATTTGGTTTTTCGTAAATTAGTTAATAAAAATGGTGATATAATTAATAAATATCTAGATTTAATAAAAACAGAAATTGATTTAGAGATGGACGAAATGAAGCCATTTATTAATGATCTAAACTTTCAAATAAAGATCTTAGAAGAATTTACATCTTGGATTAAAGATAAAATCCAAAATTCAAAAGATGATGCCAGTGCAGCTTGTAATGATTATTTAAAAGCGCTAGGTTTTGTTGCAACAGCACATGCATGGATAAAAGTTTTAGAAGTAAGTTTTAAAGAATACGATAGTAATAAAAGTTTTTATGAAGATAAAATTCAAACTGCACAATTTTATTTTAAAAGAGTTTTACCAAGAGCCGAAAATCATTTTAAAACAGCTACATCAGGAAGTGACTATATAATGAATTTTAAATTCAGTTAATATGAGTCATTACGATACAAATTTAGATAAAAATGAAGCTAATTATGTTCCTCTTTCTCCTTTAACGTTTTTAGAAAGAACTAAAGATATATATCCAAATTATGAAGCCTTAATTTATGAAAGTAGATCGTATACTTGGGAAGAAGTTTATAAAAGATGTGTTAAGTTTGCCAGCGCATTAGATAAATTGGGTGTAAAAACTGGAGACACAGTTTCCATAATGGCATTCAATACACCAGAAATTTTTGAAGCACATTATTCAATACCGATGGTGGGGGCAGTAATTAATGCAATCAATACAAGACTAGACCCCAATACAGTAAGTTATATTTTACAACATAGTGATGCAAAGGTCTTAATTGTAGATAGACAATTTCATGATGTAATTGAGAAGGCTTTAAAGAATGTTAAAAATAAAATTACAATTATTGATATTGAGGACCAAGATATAGATACAAGTTCTTTCAAAAAAATAGGAGAACTTGAATATGAAAATTTCTTAAACACAGGTAATGAAAATTATGAATGGAAAAAACCAAAAGATGAATGGGAAGCGATTTCATTAGGGTACACGTCTGGAACTACTGGAAACCCAAAAGGAGTAGTTTATCATCACAGAGGCTCATATTTGATGTCAACAGGTAGCGCCACAGCTTGGAATATGCCTAACAAATTAAATTTTTTATGTGTTGTCCCAATGTTTCATTGCAATGGTTGGTGTTATCCTTGGACATTAGCAATGCTGCACGCAAGAGTAATTTGCTTAAGAAATATTGATG
>JADHQX010000095.1 GCA_016777745.1 Candidatus Pelagibacterales bacterium | reverse complement strand
CACTGTCTGTAAACTCGGGAAACTATCTTGAAAAACATTTAAGAGGTGCGATTAATTGGATAGAAAATAAATCTGATGTTCAGCTGCTTGCGGTTGGAATAGGACATGATGTGACGAGATACTACAAAAAAGCTGTTACAATTGTAGATGCGGAGCAATTAGCCGATGTTATGACAGAGCAGTTGGTTGATCTTTTTGAAGAATATCCAATTAAAAAAAAGAATATTTTAAGTTAAGACTTAAGCAACAGCAGTTTTTTTTAGCAAACTTTTTCTAACTACTTTAGCTTTTTGAGAAAGTTTATTATTTTTAACCTTGAGCAGATACTCATCAATACTGCCATATTTAGCAACTGTTCTAATTGAAGAGGCAGCTACTGAAAGTCTTACATTTTTATTCAAAATTTCACTTCTAAAAGTTACAGATTGAATATTTGGAATAAACTTACGTTTAGTCTTATTATTGGCTTTACTCACGTTATGGCCAAACTGTACTTTTTTTCCTGTTAGATCGCATGCTCTTGTCATAGATGATGGTTAATAATGATTGAATGAGGATATGTCAATATATAGTTATTTTTTACCAAGAAATGTATCAATAATGTTCTTAGATGCAGAATAAAATCCAGTTTTACCTCTAATTATACTCTGAACTTCGCTCTCAATTAATTCAGGAATGCCTTGCTCTCGACTTAATCGAAGCAAGATTTTATTACGAACTTCTTCTTCAAGCCAATATGCCAATTGACTTTCTCTTCTCGTCTTGAATCTATTATTGGCCTTATTAAATTCAACAATCTTATCAAAGGTATCAAGTACTGTATCCATACCTTTATTTTCAATTGAAGAAACTAAAACTACTTGAGTTTCAATATCATCACTATTTTTACTATAAAAGCTTAAAGCAGATTTATAATCTGAAGCAGTTTTTGATGCTTGTGTAGCTAGATCACCATCATATTTATTAACTATAAACATGTCTGCGTACTCTGTTATACCTTTCTTAATTCCCTGAAGTTCATCTCCTGATCCTGGTCCAACAATTAATGTAAAAATATCAACTAGATTAGCAGCTGTTATTTCTGATTGTCCAACTCCTACAGTTTCAATAAAAATATAATCATATCCTGCAGCATCTAAGATAATTGCTGCTTCCCGTGTTCCTACAGCAATACCACCTAAAGATCCTCTGGATGGTGTTGAACGAATAAAAGTATTTTCATTTTTAGAAATTTCACTCATTCTGGTTTTATCACCTAAAATAGATCCACCTGTAAAATTTGAAGAAGGATCAATAGCAAGTACTCCTAATTTAAAATCTTTATTTACTATGTATGATCCAAATGCTTCTATGAATGTAGATTTGCCAACACCAGGAGGGCCTGAAAAGCCAACTCTTATAGCGTGTCCAGGTGACTTTATTAGCTCCGATATTAGTTCATGACTTAGAGCTATGTCTTCTTCTCGTGATGACTCAACTATAGTGATTGCTTTAGCTATTGCGGCACGCTCTCCTGCTATAATTCTGTTTTTAAGATCTTGCATAAATAAGCTAGCTAATCTTTTTTTGATATAAGTTTTATTACTTCTTCAGCAGAATCTAAAATACTAGTCCCTGGACCAAAAATTGCTGAAACATTATTATCATATAAAAATTGGTAATCTTGTTCTGGTATTACCCCTCCGACAAATACTGTTATCTTATTATTTTTATCTATCTCTTTAAGACTTTTCATTAATTCTGGCACAAGGGTCTTATGTCCTGCAGCAAGCGTAGAAACTCCAATAGCATGAACATCATTTTCAATTGCATCTTTTGCAACATCTTTTGGCGATTGGAATAAAGGACCCATATCAATATCAAATCCCAGGTCCGCAAATGAAGTAGCAACAATTTTTGCGCCTCTATCGTGTCCATCTTGTCCCATTTTCACAATTAGAACTCTTGGTCTTCTTCCATTTTCTTTTTCAAAATTATTAATTTTATTTTGTATATCCATAAACTTAGCATCTTTCTCAAAAAACTTTCCGTAGACTCCTGAAACACCCACATTTGTAGCATAGTGTCGCCCAAAAGCATCTTCTAATGCTTTTGACACCTCACCTACAGTTGCTCTAGCTCTAATTGCTTCAATGCTGAGAGCCAATAAATTACCAGAATTATTTTTTGCCATATCAGTAATTCTACTAAGACAATCTTCTAAATCTTTAGGATTTCTGTTCTTTTTAAGATTAGTAATTTTTATTATCTGATCTTCCCTAACTTTTTCGTTATCAATAACTAAAACATCAATCTTAGGCTCTTTGGGGTTTTTGAACTTATTAACTCCAACCACTACTTGTTTACCACTATCAATCTTTGCTTGTTTTTTCGTGGCTGACTCTTCAATGCTAAGCTTTGGCATTCCAGCTGCAACTGCTTTTGTCATTCCACCTAGTTCCTCGACTTCTTCAATAATTTTCCAAGCAGCAGAGCACATATCTTCAGTTAATTTTTCTACAAAGTATGACCCAGCTAATGGGTCAACAGTATTTGTCACACCAGTTTCATTTTGAAGAATTAACTGAGTATTTCTTGCAATTCTTGATGAAAACTCTGTTGGTAAAGCAATTGCTTCATCAAATGAATTAGTATGTAAACTTTGAGTTCCTCCCAATACAGCAGATAAAGCTTCATAAGAGGTTCTAACAATGTTGTTGTATGGGTCTTTTTCAGTCAAAGAGACACCTGATGTTTGGCAATGAGTTCTTAATGTTAAAGACTTTTCATTAGTAGCTCCAAAATCTTTCATAATTTTAGCCCATAAAGTTCTAGCGGCTCTAAGTTTTGCAATCTCCATAAAAAAATCAGTTCCTATTGCAAAAAAGAATGAAAGTCTTGGCGCAAAATCATCAACTGCCAATCCTTTAGACAATGCTGCCCTTACGTATTCCATGCCATCAGCTAATGTAAAAGCTAACTCTTGAACATTATTAGCTCCTGCTTCCTGCATGTGATATCCAGATATAGAAATTGAATTGAATTTTGGCATTTCTCTGGCAGTATATTCAATTATGTCAGCCACCAATCTCATTGAGGGTTCGGGTGGATATATATAAGTATTGCGGACCATAAATTCTTTTAAAATATCATTTTGAATTGTTCCAGATAAAACCTTTTTATCCAGACCTTGTTCTTCACCAGCAACAATAAATGCGGCAAGTACAGGGAGAACAGCTCCGTTCATAGTCATCGAAACTGACATCTTGTCTAATGGAATTCCATCAAACAAAATTTTCATATCTTCTACGCTATCAATTGCTACACCTGCTTTTCCAACATCCCCCATAACTAATTCATCATCAGAATCGTAACCTCTATGAGTTGGTAAATCAAAAGCAACTGAGAGACCCATTTGTCCCGCTTCAAGATTTTTTTTATAAAATTTATTTGACTCTTCTGCGGTTGAAAAACCAGCATATTGTCTTACTGTCCACGGTCTATTCGTATACATGGATGCTTTTGGTCCACGAGTATAAGGCCATTCACCCGGTAGAGTATTAATATCATTAAAAGTGTAATCTAATAGATCTTCTTGAGTATATAATGGGTTAATATTTATACCTTCATCGGTTTCATGAAAGAACTCCTGAGAAGTCTCAATTTTTACTTCTTTAGTAAATTTTTTTTCCCAATCACTTAATCTTTTGCTTTTATCTTTTGTCATTTTGCCTTTATATGGAATATTGATATATTGTTCTATATAGTTTATTAAATATATTGTGTATTAGAATATTAAAGGAACATCCGATGTTAACGATTCGATCATCATTTCTACCTGATTTGTTCTATTCTTTATGCTATATATAGTAACAAATAATACCACCTATACAATTTAATAGAGCAAAATGTTTGATAATTTAAAGACTTTTTTTGATAAAAAAACTGATTTAACTGAGATAAGTTTTGATTCTGAAAAAATTGCAGTAGTGGCACTACTAATTTCAACAGCAAAATATGATGGAAATTTTGATGAATCGGAAAGAATTGAAATCCATAACTTAATTAAAAATTATTTCTCATTATCAAGTGAAAGTACAGATGATTTATTCAAGGCTGCTGAAAAAATTGAAAATGAAGCAAATGATTTACAGCAATTTACAAGATCTTTAAACAAGCTGTTAAATGAAGAGGAAAAGTTAAAGATTATTGAGCTGATTTGGAAAATTGTTATGGCAGATGGTATTATAGATAATTATGAAGAAAATTTAGTTAGACGATTAAGTGGTCTTTTGTATTTACAGGATAAAGACATAGGGAATATAAAAAATAAACTGACCAATGACATACATAGTTAATGATAAATGTATAAAGTGTAAACACACTGATTGTGTAGATGTTTGTCCTGTTGATTGCTTTTATGAAGGGGAGAATATGCTCGTAATAAATCCAGATGAGTGTATAGATTGTGGTGTTTGTGAGCCAGAGTGTCCTGTCGATGCGATTGTCTCAGATACAGAAGAAGGAGCTGCAGATTGGCTTGAATTAAATGATAAATATTCAAGGGAATGGCCCAATATAACTGAAAGCAAAGACCCTCTTCCTAAGGCAAATGAACATGAAAATGAAAACAATAAATTTAATAAATACTTTTCAGAAAATATAAAATAATAATTGGGGTAAATATGAAAAAAGAACAAATAAACAAAGCTAAAAAGAAAATTTCTAAGAAAGTTGCTAAAAAAAAGGTAGTCATTAAAAAATCTTCTAAGAAAAAAGTCTCTCCAGAGACAGTTGTTAAGAAAAAAGTAGCTAAGAAAAAAGTAGCTAAGAAAAAGGTAGCTAAGAAAAAAGTAGCTAAGAAAAAGGTAGCTAAGAAAAAAGTAGCTAAGAAAAAAGTAGCTAAGAAAAAAGTCAAAGTTGAAAAAAGTAAGAAAAAGGAAATTGTCATTGTTAAAGCTAAGAAAAAAAGAATTATTTCTCTTCCAGGAGTTCAGCACAAACGTACTCATTTAAATCCTAGTCACTGGCAAGCTAAAAAAACTAAAAAAGTTTTAGAGATCAAGGATATCAAAGAAAAAAAGGTTAAAAAAATATTTAGCACAAAAGACTATGTAGTTTATCCGACTCATGGTGTTGGACAAGTTACCGATATTGAAAAAAGAGAAGTAGTTGGGCAAAAACTAGAAATGTATGTGATAGAGTTTCCAAACATGGATATGCTTGTAAGAGTTCCAGTTGATAAAACCAAACTTAATAACTTAAGAAAAGTTTCAAGACCTGGAAAAATTCAAACAATTTTTAAGATTCTCACTGAAAAACCAAAAATTAAACGAACTATGTGGAGTAGAAGAGCGCAAGAATATGATCAGAAGATTAACTCTGGTGATATAGAGCAAATAGCCGAAGTTGTTAGAGATCTGAATAGAGCAGATAGCCAGGCTGAGCAATCTTATAGTGAGCGTCAATTATTTGAATTAGCCTACGGCAGACTATTAAAAGAGATTATCGTAAGTTTAAAAATTACTGATGAAGCTGGTAAGAAGAAAGTAGATAAACTACTTGGTAGAGATAAAATAGAAAATGCGCCCTTAGCAATTTAACTAAGAGCGCATCTTTTAAAGATTATAAGTAATTACTTATCTCTTT
>JADHQX010000094.1 GCA_016777745.1 Candidatus Pelagibacterales bacterium | reverse complement strand
ATTATATTACGAATAGAATTAATAAGTTTAATACTGATCCATTTTATTTCTTGCTAAATTTACAAAAAGCTTCTATTTTCTTTGCTTATAGAATAAGCGGGCATAGCTCAGTGGTAGAGCGTCTCGTTGCCAACGAGGTTGTCCGTGGTTTATGCCACCTGATAATCCTAATCTTTTTTAAACATTCATTGTTCTTGGCACACTCTTGACACACTTCGACACAAAAACGAAAGGTATAGAGCATGAGTACGTTAAGAAAACATGGTGAGAAGTGGCAATCAATAGTTAGGGTTAGTGGACACCCTGCAATATATAAATCATTTAAATCTAAAACAGATGCAACTCGTTGGGCAGCAATAACAGAAGTAAAGCTCAGACGTGAAGATGCAGGTATAGTTAAGATAAAGTTTCCGAAATTTGAAGACGTTGCTAGACGTTATATTGAGGAAGTATCAATCCATAAAAAATGTCATAGGGACGAGCGATACACTATCTTAGGGCTACTGAAAGAGTCTTGGAGTACCTATCCAATACATAGAATAAAACCCACAACTATAAACAAATATAGGGACACGTTAGGTGCAAAAGTTTCGGCTGCTACTGTAAATAGAAGACTAGACGTTATCTCAAGTATGTTCACAACGTTTAAAAAAGAGTGGGGCTTTCTTGTAGATAATCCTGTTCTTGCAATTAGAAGACCAAAAAGAGCTGCACCAAGAGATCGTAGATTTACAGATGATGAGCTTAATTTGCTTATTAGAGGTAATCACACAACACCTGAGCTAAGATCCATTATCAATATAGCACTACTAACAGGAATGCGTTTGTCGGAGATACTAAGAATTGATGTACGTATGCTTGAGGGTAATACATTAATGATACCTGTTGCAAAAACTAAACCACGGAAGATCCCATTGACTCGTGAAGCATTAACAGAAATTAAAAATGCGGATTTACCCTTTAGACTTACCAAATATGCATTGGATAAAAAGTTTAGAAGACTATGCAAAAAATATAATATTAATGATGCACACTTTCATGATTTACGACACCAGGCGTTGACTAATTTTATGAAAGACAAAGGACTCAATGTACCTGAAACTATGATGATAGCAGGGCATTCAGATCCACGTATGCTGCTAAGAATTTATAATAATTTGGAAGTTCACCACGTAGCTAAAAAACTAAATAGTTAATTGTATAATTTCTTTTTTGAATTTAAGGATAGCTTTGATCGGCCTTTTTCGGTTGAAGTTAACCCTTTCAAATAAGCTCTAGCTACTTTTTCAGGATCTTTAATTTTTCTTTTTTTGTATTCAGCCAATATTTTTTCGTAAGTTAATTCTTTCATATTTTATAGGTGGTAATTACTTTTTATTTATCAAGGCGGAAGTTCTTATTATCTTATCTATACGTATTAGAATTTGAGAAAATTATTATTATTCTCTCTTTCTCTCTTGTATGACAGGGGAATAAGGAGAAAAAACTCAAACCAAAACTCCCCCTCTAACTCACCCCCTTTTCATAGTTCCTTGAGCCATGTTTCCTGCAGCATGCATCATGAACCATTGATAAGACTCATTTTTTTTGAATTGTTAAATTTTTATTACATAGTGAACGTTCGCTTGCATTATGACTCTGATTTGTTAAAACAGGTTTATCTCAGTGGGGAAAACACTTTAAACCTGATTAAAGAATAAAGAATAAAAAATAAAAAATAATCATTAAACGCATATCCAAGAATAACGAATAAAGAATAACGGACATCTAATTTTTTCTTCACAGAAAAGATTTTACTAATGATCTTGATTTTTGACTCAGCCGAGTTATATATTTTTTCATCATTAGTAATAAGTCTTAAACATAAGGTCACCTTGTTTGCTCTGTGAAGTAACCCTGGTGGCCTTATTACGTTTAGGAGAAGTCTAATGACAACTAAAAAAATAGAAACATACAAAGCAGCTGTAGCATACGCAAAGCAGCATATTAAAGAACTAGAAAATCTTTTACATGGAAAACAGAGTGTAATTGAAAGTCTAATCGAAAGAGAAATTGATCTTAGGATAGATGAATTAAATGAAGATGAAAGAACTGCTAATAGAACAGTTTATAGAGATGTCTATGAAGATATTATGTATGAGGGATCTCGTTTTAAATTCTTAGAACACTGTCCTAGTAAATATCTCACACAAGAAGAAAATGGAGAATGGTTTGATGAACATCATGATAGATACATGTGTTCTGGAGATCACATAGCTAATGCAGACTATAAAGACTTGATGAACTTTGAATTGTCAACTTTGCAAGGTGTTGATGCCTATGAATACCATGATGACATAAAAAAAGATTACAAAGTTGTGGAGGGTTCAGATGTCTAAAAATAATGTAGATAAACGTTTAGATCCAAATCCTAAACAATCAAAAGATAATATTTCAAAAGAAATAAAACTAGCAAAGAAAGATGTAATGGAACTTGATATTGATGCATTGAATGATGTTTTAGATACATTAAAAACAATACACCAAAAAGAAGATCCAGATACTCCATTTGATACATGGTTTGACTCTAAAGATGATGATTTTTTCAAACGCTTAAAATATGGAGGAGGGGGTAAAGTTATAAAATTTCCTACCGACTATACTAAGTGGAGAGAACCTAACTATAAGGAAATAAATATTAGTGCAGGTTTTGATAAAGATAAAACTGTTGCTAGTCTTACAGATGCTGAACGTAAAGTTGTAAATCGTTTGCTGCGTCTTTCATTAGGAAAGGACAAGTAGACTATGATTACTAATGATAATGTTCAAAAATTTACAGATGATTATAAGTTTATTTTAACACCTGTAATTAAAAGTGATGACCCTAATAAAGATAAAAAACCTAAAGCAGAATTTTTAGGAAATTATGTTAATGGCAAACCTAAATTTGAATGGAGGTATGATTGGGCGTTTCATGAATTACTTGCTGCTCAACGTTTAGGTGCTTTTCATAAAGAGAGTGGAATTCTTGACGTAGACTTTGATGATAAAAATTATATCGCTCATAAGTTTATAGATTGTCTTCCACCAACATTTACTGTTGGAAAAAAAGTTAATGGAAAAGTTATAGCTACTCATAAAATCTATTATCGAAAGAACAAAGACGTTAAGGTTAAAAATTATAGTTATCCTAAGTCAGCATCAAAAGGTGGCAAAATCATTGAGATATTGGCTAATACGCAGACTATAATAGCAGGTGTTGATAGGGTTATAGTTAATGATGTTATGCCTATGGTCATTGATCCAAGTGCCTTGGAGCTTGAAACACGCCTTATAGTGGCGTTTTCAGAGCTTTATACGCTAGTTAAAGATAATCAAAATCGTAATGATTTTTATTTTAAACTAGGTGGTGCGTTAGCTCGAGAGACCGATGTTCCAATGGATCTTAGAATAAAATACGTAAAGAAACTATGTGAGCTTACCAATGATGATGAGGTTAATAATCGAGTTGATTGCATTGAACGACAACAGGAAAATTTTGAAAATAAACCTGATGAAGTTTTTGGAATACAGGAATTATCTAAATTCTTAGGTGCTAATTTACCTGCATTTGATGAGATCAAAAAAGAGGAAGAAGATGCAGCAGAAGAAGAAGAAATAGATTTTAACAGAACTATTGCTTTTAATGATTTAAATTCTTTTTTAACAACTGATTTTCCTCAGCCGTCATATATCATTGAACCATTAGTAAGTGATCAATCTATCGTTCAGATAGTTGGTGCAAGTGGTGTTGGTAAAACTATGTTTGGTTTAGCGATTGCAGGTGCCATATCTACAGCAAATGGATTGCTTGGAATGGCTAGTGTTGGAGGTGCTAGACCTATCCTATACGTTGAGGGTGAATTACCTGCGTCCGATATTCAAATCAGAGTAAATGGAATGTTCAATGCTATCGAAAGAAAGTGTGATCCAAATATGTTTTATGTTTCAAGTTTGCAGCAGCAGCTTAAAGTTAATGACAAAGGTTTTACACCTATTCAAACTGAGCAAGGTTTAATTGAAATAGAAAATGCCATTGTAGAGATAAAGAAACGTACAGGTAAAATGCCTGTTGTTTTCATTGATAACATAAGTTGCTTGGCCAGTGGTCTAAAAGAGAATGATGCAGATGCATGGTCACCAATCATTAATAAATTTGTTAAATGGAAAAACATGGGATCTACAGTTTTTTATTTCCACCATTTAAACAAAGGTAATGATAGCTCAGGCTCAACAATGCAGCATAGAACTATCGATATGGTCATTAGAATGCGAAAGCCAGATAACAAACAAAAGATCAAAACGTTTGAAGATAAAGGTGTTCAGGCAATAGTGGATTTTCCTAAATGGAGATTACATGACAACTCTAAATATGCAGCTGAACATATGCTTATTTGTGAAGATTGGAAATGGCAGAAGTTGCCTGTTCTAACTTCTGATGAAGCTGACATTATCAAAATGGTTAATGAGGGACTAGACGTTAAGGAAATGTCTGAAAAAGTCTCTTTAGCAGAAAAGACAATTTATAAAAAAATAAAAAAACTAAAAGATGAAGGAGTTATCACAGATGACAAAGCTAGTAGACAAACAGCTAACTCAGATGCAGAAGATATTTGCTAATCTATACGTAGAGAATTTTTACGGCAAAACTTCTTTGAATAATACTGAAATTGCAATCAAAGCAGGTTATGCACCTGAGAGTAGCTATCAGCGTGCATATGAATTATTAAATCCAAAAATATCTCCCCATGTTGTTAAATTCATTGGGGAGCTAAAAGAAGATTTTAGAATTCGTAATTCAATCACACCAGATAAACACATGGCAAGATTGGAACACTTAGGAAGACGTGCAGAAAATAAAGATATGCTCGGTGTTGCAATGAGAGCTGAGGAGTTGAGAGGTAAGGTTGCAGGTTATTATGTTGATCGACAAATTATAAAAAGAGACAACATTGATGATCTTTCAGAAGAACAATTGGAAGATAAAATGAAACAAATCACAGAAGACTATTCTTTATTACTTGATGATAAATCTAAAAAAAATGGAGATAGAAAAAATGGAAAATAAATCTGAACGTATAGGTTTTACCAAAGACCAAATGATACAGTTTTTAAAGATCATGCAGCACAACACCAACACAATGTTGGATATGGAGGAGCGAAACTTTGAAAATAATAAACAATATATGAAAATGGAACAGGAGTTGTTTCATGAAAAATGGAAAAATAGATATTTAGTCAGACGTATAAAAGCAATCGCTAAACATTATAAACACCCAGATTTAGCAATAACCGAGGAGGAATTAGATGCCCAAATTAAAAGATCAGAAAATTAACCCGTTAGATCAAATAGCTAAACGTATAGAAAAGTATGTTGAAATTTACGATAGTCCCGTGATGCATGATCCATTAACAAACTCATTCAAGACAGAAAATCAAATTAAACATGAGGCAGGAAACAAGTTACAAATGCCAAAGAAACCTGAGCAACCATTTGCTAAATCAAAGAAAAAAAAACAAATTATTAGTACACCTATGAATTTAAACTTGAATTTTCAAAAGATTGAAAAAGAAGAAGATAAAACTTTAGAGAGATTAGAGAGAGACAGTAATAAAGTAGACCCAGATAC
>JADHQX010000093.1 GCA_016777745.1 Candidatus Pelagibacterales bacterium | reverse complement strand
TCTCTCTGGTGAATAAGCCGTCATTATCGATGCACTTAATCTCTTGACTGCTGACACCTTCATTTAAAAGATGAATAGAGGAATTGCCTTCATTGAACTGCCCACAATGCCATGGATCGGAGACTGAAATAGAATATTTACCACTAGAGATAACAAGATTGTTTAAAAAATTTTCATTAATGGCACAACTTATTTTTGCTTTAATTGAATCACTAAAAACTATATTTGCATGTGACTGAAGATCAACGCCCGTCTCATCTAATTGGCCTGTTGCAGATATCCTTTTGGGTTCTGCAAAAGATAGGCCCTGCAAATGACCCGCTATTAATTTGGCCATTGTCAGCGGATAACATCCAACATCCAATATGGCCCCGCCGCCTAGATTTGGGTTTCTTAGTCTATGAGCCTCTGGAACATCTGCTTTAAATCCAAAAGAAGCTTCAATCAAAATTTTTTCTTTTGAATCCGGTAGAAAGCTTAAATTTTCTAAGATATTTCTTGTTTGCGGATGACATCTATACATAAAAGCCTCCATCAAGAATACTTTTTTTGAATTAGCAAGATCTAATAACACCATGCTCTCATAAGCATTCATTGTAAGCGGCTTTTCGCAAAGAACATGCTTACCATTTTTAATTGCCTCTAACGCGTAAAAAAAATGTTCGCTGTGGGGAGTTGCTATGTAAATAGCATCTATTTCTTTAGAGGAGATAAAATCACTCAATCGATGATGCGGATCCAGATTAAACTTGCTAGCAAAACTATCTGTTTTTTGAGGGTTTCTTCCAAAGACACTTATTAATTTAGAATTTGTTGTCCCTTTAATAGAATAAGAAAATGCTTCAGCAATAGAACCAGGCCCAATGATCCCCCAATTAATTTGACGCATTACCTAGTTTTCTTGCCTCAATTTCATTTATTAGCTTTTGATGAAAGCTTTTGTCTATGGGATAAAAGGAAACTAAAACAAAACTAATAAAAATTCCTGTTAAAGGTATCCAGGTCATAATAAATTTTAATCCGGATAACGTTTCCTCTGACTGAATTTCATTGGGCTCAAAACCGATTTGAGTTAATGCCATGCCCAATAGAATGGCTGCAAAAGCTATTGCACCCTTTTGAGCAAAAGTCATGAAGCCATATAAAGAAGACTCTGTTCTGACTTTTGTTTTCCATTCTCCATATTCGATTGTATCTGGAAGCATTGACCAAAATAATACTCCCGTAGCGCCATTACCGATTCCTATGAACGCCAACACAAGCAGTAACTCGTTAAGAGAGGTAATTGGATAAAAATAAAAAATTAAGAATCCTACCAACAGCAATAACATAGCAGCCATCCAAGAATTTCTCTTCCCAATTTTTAGAGCTGCATATGCCCAAAAAGGTATTGCTAAAAGAGCCGCTCCACTGCTCACTCCTAGAATTAATCCTTGGTACTCATGAAGATCAAGAAAATACTTAACGTAATAAATTAAGTTGTTATTAAACATAATAGAGGTTGACCCAAGAATTAAAATAGATCCAAACACAATCCAAAATGGATAATTCTGCGCAACTGATCTTGATACCTTTGAAAAACTTGGTATCTGTGCTGAACTAAAATTAAACTCTCTTTCTTTAACAAATCTAACGGTGATACTTAAAACAAGAATGGCTGTCAGACCGCAAATCATGCCAAGAAAGATAAAACCTACTGCTTCATCACCGCCTCCAAACCACAAAACAATTGGAAAACCGAGCGCTGAAACTGAAAGAGTGCCAAAAGACGCCCCTATCATTCTTGCGGTGGTAAGCTTAGTTCGCTCATCACTATCATCGGTAATCCTTGCTGTAAGAGAAGAATACGGGACACTAACAATGGTAAAACACGTTCTATGAACCAAATTAACTGTTAATAAAAAAATAAATAGCGTTAGGCCTTCAAATGGAGGAACCCAAAAAAGTAATACAAAAGAGAAGGCTAATGGAATTGCACCGTAAAAAATATAGGGTCGGTAGCTACCCATTTTAGTCCTAGTTCTTTCTGCAAGATATCCCATAAATGGGTCTGTAATTGCATCCCAGGCTATACCAAGTGCATATATCCAACCTGCTAACAAAGGAGTTATTCCAACTACATCAGTATAAAAATAAAGAAGATATAAACCGACTCCACTCCAATACAGACAAATTGCATAATCCCCAATGCCATAGGCTGCTCTAACTTTATTTGATACTGTGCCTGAGATCATAAATATTCATTGACTATATCAGTCTTATCTGCGGTTGGTAATATTTAGAGAGTGCATTAGTATAAAAATATAATCAAACAAAAGCACTTGATAGTTTATGAATCCAAATGAGCAGTATACCGAGGGATTTGCTGAAAATGACGGAGTAAAAATATTTTACCGAGACTACGGTCCTATAGATGGAGATCCGATTCTCATGGTACATGGTTTGGGAGCTCAACTAGTCCATTGGCCCCCTCATCTAATCCATTTCTTAAAAGCTCATAATTTCAGGCCTATTACATACGATAATAGAGATGTCGGTTTATCCTCAAGATTTCTGGGAACTCCATCTTTTGTATTGGATTATTTTAAATACTTTTTGAGACTGCCTATTCAAGCAGAATATACCATCGATGATATGGCCGATGATGGTATGAAACTGCTTGAGACATTGAATATAGATCAAGCTCATATTTTAGGGACCTCAATGGGCGGGATGATTGCTCAGATCATCAGCGCCCAATATCCTCAAAAAGTTAAATCATTTACTCTGATTGCCTCAACTGCCTCAACGCCAAGCCCAATCAATGCTCCTTCAAAACCTGTCAGAGAGCTTATGATGGAAAGATCTAGAAATCCTAATGCATCTGCAGAGGAAGTAATTGAAAGAGAGATTAAGATTGTTTCCCTTATTGGTATGGAGGGTCGGGTTGTAGATACTCCAGAATTTAGAGAGGAAACTATTCAAAATTTAAATCGTGCTCAAGATGGTTCTGGATATGCAAGACAGCTATTATCAATCTTAGCTTCTAAAGATAGACTAAAAAAAATACAAAAGATTAAAGCACCAACTTTAATTATTCATGGCAAGCAAGACCCAATGATTCGGCTAAAGAATGCCTATAAAATGCATAAATTAATACCGCATAGCAAACTAAAAATTATTGATGAAATGAGGCACTTGATTGAACCAGAAATTCTAGTTCAGTTTGAAAAAGATCTGTTAGATCACTTGCAACTTGCCTCTTAAGTTAGCCTTGAATACTTGCAAGCTCATCTTTGCCAATTAGCAACATTTCGCCAATCTGCATAAAAAGAGAATTTTCATACTGATCGACTATTCCATCAGACAGTATGACATTCCAGATATTTGATAGGATTTCTATTTTCATCTTTTTGGTGCAATTGCTATTAATAATATTAATAAAAGGATTGAAGGATTCTTTATGACTTGTCCAATCTTTTAGCTCTTCAAAGGCTTGAGAAAAATTACCATTTGGGTAAAGATCTAAGTAGAAATTTTTAATCTCATCTATTTCAATTTCATCAATTTTTCCATCCATTCGAGCAATCTCAATCATCAAGCATAAAACAGCAGAAACATGAGGCGGCATGTCCTCAGCATTTCCTGAGATATCAGCAAATAATTTTTTTTTGAAAATAGATAACATATATAAAGATGAGTAATTTAAAAAATAACTATACCAAGATTTTTATAAATTTTACTAGAGCCTAGGTTGTGAAATTGTTTTTAAAGGCTTCGCATGAAAATTATCAATTTATGGAAAGTGTTTCTCCTTTTAAAACTGTGCCCAAAATTTTAATATTTTTTATCTCATGATTTTTAATTTTTAAAGGATTTCTATCTAAAATAGTAAAATTTGCATATTTGCCGACTTCTATCGATCCATACATTTTCTCTAATCTCAAAACATAAGCTGCATTTATTGTTAGAGCTCTCAATGCCTCGATACTGCTAATTCTTTGATTAGGTCCAGCAACTTTGCCTGCAAAGTTATCTCTATTAATGGCAGCATGCATTAACATCAACGGAGAGGCTGGTGCCATCGGCATATCAGAATGAAGAGCAAATTTAATTCCCTCTTTTGTTAGATCGCCCAATCTAACCATTTCCTGAGACCGCTCGAGGCCAACCCCTTTTCTGCTATATAAATCTGAAAGAGCTGTAACATAATATGGATTTGCGCTTACTATTACGCCTAATTCTTTCATTCTTTTGAGTTGATCTTTTGCCGAATATCCAAAATGAACCACAGTGGTACGATGATCCAATCTCGGGTTGTCATCGAGGTTCTTTTCTAGTGTTGTAAGGATCCTATCTAGAGCTGCATCACCATTCTGATGGATATGAATTTGATATTCATCATCCCAAAAGATCTTGAAAAGATTTTCAAAGATTTCTAGACTCATTAGCCATGAGCCCTGATGCTGATCTATGTAGCCATCTCGCATAACCATGTTTTGAGAGTACATAGCGCCATCAGTAAATAGCTTGATATGCTTAGGTAAATAATTTAATTTTCCAGCACCCCAGGTTGTTTGCTCAGTTGCAGCAGCCAAGACTCTATTTAATTCAAGCTGCTCAGATATATTTAATGCACTTGGAAAAAAATATGATTCGAAAGGTGCGTCTAAATTTCCAAAGATAAGATTCTTTGCTGCCTGAAGATCCTTGTTATACATTGAACCTGGATTTCCGATGACTGTAATACCATTACGATGTAAATACTCTTGCGTTTTCTGAAAACCTTGAATTAATTTTGTAGGCTCGGCTAATATCCGCATCAATTTGGGTAGCACAATTATTGCCCCTCGCTCGGAGAAGTGACCATCATCAAAGTTAACTAATTGTTCATCCTCTCCAAGGTTGCTGTATGCATTTTTGTTTATTCCTAACAACTCCATTGCTGGGGTATTTAAAATAAATTCATGGAAAGATCTATGAATAATAATAATTGGTCGAGTTGAGGAAATATTATCTAAATCAGATTTGATTAATCTTCCGTGGAAATAGTGGTGAAAACCCCAAGAAATCAATGGATCATTTGAAGGATGATTTTTTTCAATTTCAGATAGATGTGATAAATAACTTAGTCTATCTCTAACACCCTTAGACGTTTTTGAAGGCAAATACCAATCCTCTATTGCTAAAATTTCAGAATTCATTGTTACAGCAGCTAAAAATGGATGAATGTGATGCTCAATAAAGCCCGGAACTATAGTGGCTTTATCATACGTAGAGATTACAGTTGCGTTTGGATAAATGGAAGTGAGTTCTTCCTGGGAGCCAACATTTAAAATTTTAGATCCTTGAGTAGCAACTGCCTCAGCTGAATCATTATTCAGATTGAGAGTAAGAATATCTTTGGCAATAAATATCTTAATTTCTCCACTTTCATCTGCACCAGTTTGCATGGAGGCAAAAATAAAAGCTGTGAGGAGAAAAGACTTCAATACAACTTTTGTAAAAAAAATCAGTATCAAGTGGCTAATCCCAAATACGCATTAATCCTTCTTGGGCTGTTGATGCAATTAATTTTCCTGATTTTGTATAAATAGAGCCTCGAGAAAATCCTCTAGCATTTTGAGATATGGGGCTATGCATGTGATGCAAAATCCAATTATTAAAATTAACTTTTCCATGAAACCACATTACATGATCCAAGCTTGCGCTCTGAAACTTCTTAGACATGAAAT
>JADHQX010000092.1 GCA_016777745.1 Candidatus Pelagibacterales bacterium | reverse complement strand
ATTGTTAATTATTGAACCATTCTTATTTAAATCAATAAAGTTATTAAAAGTTTTCTTTATTTTTTCTATATTTTTAGAAATTTCATCTGGTGTCATAATTTTTCTTGTATTATCTTTTCCTGATGGGTCGCCTACTAATGTGGTGCCACCTCCAACTAAAGCAATTGTTTTGTGATCAAATTCATCTAACCAATTAAGGAGCATTAACTGAACTAAACTTCCAATGTGGAGACTGTCACTAGTTATGTCAAAACCAATATAGGCAGTTATTTTTTTTTTAGATATTAAATTATCTAAATTATCAATGTCGCTTGTTTGATAAATAAAACCACGAGAATTGATTTCTCTCAAAAAATCTGACTTGTATTTCATATAATTATTTAATTAAGATTTTAGACTATCTTTAATGTAGCTTTCAACAATATTGCTTAATTCTTCAGTATAATTTTCATAAAAATGATCTGCACCTTTTATGGGTTTAAATTTGATATCAACTTTTTTTTGTTTTTGTAATTTTTCTGCTAATATCTTTGAAGAGTCAAAAGAAGCAATATTATCTTTATCTCCATGTACAATTAGTCCTGAAGATGGACATGGAGCGAGAAAACTAAAATCTCTAAGATTTGCAGGTGGTGAAATATTGACAAAACCATTTATTTCTGGTCTTCGCATTAGTAATTGCATTGCAACCCAAGCACCAAATGAAAAGCCTGCGACCCAACATATCTTTGAGTTTGTATTATATTGTTGCAACCAGTCTAATACACTGGCAGCATCACTCAGTTCTCCCTCGCCGTCATCATAAACTCCTTGACTTTTCCCAACGCCTCTAAAGTTGAACCTTATTGCTGAAAAGCCATTCTTAACAAATAATTTATAGAGTTTGAAAACAATTTTAGTATTCATAGTCCCTCCTCTGGAAGGATCTGGGTGAAGAATAAGTACTATTGGGGATTGATCATTGTTATTATGTGTGTACTTAGCTTCTATTTTGCCCTCTGGTCCTGGAATTAGTAAATCAACCATTATTTTAAAGCTATTATTGAAGTAATACGACTTTGTAAATATATAGATGTAAAAATATGAACTCTCTTGGTTTTAATAAAAAAGAAAAAGATACTAAAGTAATTGTAGCAATGTCTGGTGGTGTGGATAGTTCTGTTGCGGCGGTTAAGTTAAAAATGGAAGGATATGATGTTACGGGAGTAACTCTTAGGTTGTATAATCAGCCTAATTCTTCAAAATCAAAATCATGTTGTGCTGGAATAGATATTAATGATGCAAAAAAAGTTGCCGAACAGTATAATTTTCCACATAAAGTTTTTGATTATCAGGATAAATTTTTTAATGGAGTTATTAGTAATTTTGTAGACTCTTATGCAAATGGAGAAACTCCAGTGCCTTGCATACAGTGCAATCAAACTGTAAAATTTTCTGATTTATTAGAGGAATCTAAAAGCTTACATGCTGATGCTTTAGTTACAGGACATTATGCTATAAGAAAGGGTGGGTTGAGAGAATCAAAACTTTTTAAAGCAAAAGATAAAACAAAAGATCAGAGTTATTTTTTGTTTGCAACTCTTCAAGATCAATTAGATTACGTTCGTTTTCCTCTTGGTAATTATTTAAAATCAGAAATAAGACAAATGGCAGACGATTATAACTTACTTGTTAGTGATAAGGCTGATAGCCAAGATATATGTTTTGTAACATCTGATTCTTACAGGGATTTAATTAACAAGATTCAACCAGATATAAACAAAGAAGGCAATATATTTGATATAAATGGAAATAAAATAGGGACTCATAAAGGCATTGCTAATTATACCGTAGGTCAAAGAAAAGGTGTTGGGGTTAGCGGTCAAAATCAACCCCTTTATGTGAAGGAAGTGAATAAAGATCAAAACTATATTGTCCTTGCTCCATTGGAGAGTCTTCAAAAAAATAAAATTTTTTTTAAAAATATAAATTTATTAGGTAAAGAATTAATTAACCAAGAGTTTAAATGCTCAGCAAAAATTAGATCTACTCAAAACGAAATATCAGGTAAATTGAAAATAAACGATAACAGCGGTTATTTTTTATTTGATGAGCCAATTTCTGCTACTTCTCCAGGTCAAGCTTGTGTTTTTTATAAAAATGATCAAGTTCTAGGAGGGGGTTGGATAACTTAATATTTAGAATCAATTCTAAATTAACCTATTTTTGGTTGAAAAGACTAGATTTTCTCTAATAAAACATTATTTGAATATTTGTGGATACTGAAACTAGCCAAACATTAGATAAATACGCTAAGGACAAATATAAATATGGTTTTGTAACTGAAATTGAATCATATAGACCTAAAAAAGGTTTAGATGAGGAAACAATAAAATTTATTTCAAAAAAGAAAAACGAACCTGAGTGGATGCTAAACTGGAGACTTGACTGTTATAAAAAATGGTTAAGAATGACAGATCCTCAATGGGCAAATCTAAAGATTCCTAAAATTGATTATCAAGATATTTATTATTACTCTGCACCTAAGGGCTATGATGATAAACCTAAAGACTTGAGTGAGGTAGATCCAAAATTAATTGAAACTTATAATAAGTTAGGAATTCCGCTTGAAGAACAGAAAGTGTTAGCGGGAGTTGCAGTTGATGCTGTTTTTGATAGTGTTTCAGTTGCAACGACTTACAAAGGTGAATTAGAAAAGCTTGGTATTGTTTTTTGTTCGATTAGTGAAGCTGTTCAAACCCATCCTGAATTAGTAAAAAAATATCTTGGATCAGTTATACCTCCAGGAGATCATTCATTTTCAGCACTTAATTCTTCTGTTTTTACTGATGGCTCCTTTGTATACATTCCTGAAAATGTAAAATGCCCAATGGAACTCTCTACTTACTTTAGGATTAATGCTGAAGAAACTGGACAGTTTGAAAGAACCTTAATTATTGCTGATAAAGGGAGTTATGTTAGCTATCTTGAAGGTTGTACAGCTCCGCAAAGAGATACAAATCAACTACATGCTGCTAATGTTGAATTAATTGCTTTGGAAAATGCAGAAATAAAATATTCTACTGTTCAAAATTGGTATCCAGGTGATGAGGAAGGAAAAGGGGGAATTTATAATTTCGTTACAAAAAGAGGATTATGTAAAGGTAAAAATAGCAAAATATCTTGGACTCAGGTTGAAACAGGGTCTGCTATAACCTGGAAATATCCAAGTTGTATTCTTAAAGGTGATAATTCCATTGGAGAATTTTACTCAGTGGCCATTACCAATAATTTTCAACAAGCTGATACTGGTACTAAAATGACTCATATCGGTAAAAACACTCGAAGTAAGATTATTTCTAAGGGAATTTCTTTGGGTAACTCTCAAAACACCTATAGAGGGAGTGTGTCATTTCTAAGAAAAGCTGATAAGGCAAGAAATTACACTCAGTGTGATTCTCTTTTAGTCGGTAACAAATGTGGAGCACATACTATTCCTTATATTGATTCAAAGAATAATTCTGCAGTTGTTGAGCATGAAGCATCCACTTCTAAAATTAATGAAGATCAATTATATTATTGCAGACAGAGAGGAATTAGTCATGAAGAGGCGGTTTCATTAATTGTTAATGGATTTTGTAAACAAGTTCTTCAAGAATTGCCTATGGAATTTGCAGTAGAGGCTCAAAAATTAGTATCAATCTCTTTGGAAGGAAGTGTTGGATGATTTTTTTAAATATTAATAATCTGAATGTCTCTATTGAAGGTAAAAAAATTCTTAATGATTTTAATGTCACCATAAACGAAGGAGAGGTTCATGCTATAATGGGCCCAAATGGTTGTGGTAAAAGTACTTTGGCAAATGTTCTTGCAGGTAATGAAAATTACGAAGTAAATTCAGGTAAAGTTATATTCAAGGATGAGGATCTTTTAGATTTAAATATTGAACAAAGAGCTCAAAAAGGGCTTTTTTTAGCTTTTCAGTATCCAGTTGAAATACCAGGTGTAAATATTACTCCATTTCTTCACGCCTCAATAAACTCAAAGCTTAAAAACGAAAAAAAACCAGAATTAGACAGTCTCTCATTTGCTAAACTATTAAGAAAAAACGCTGAAGAGCTTGGTATAAACAGTGATATGCTTAAGAGATCTATTAATACGGGTTTTTCTGGTGGTGAAAAAAAGAGATACGAGATTCTTCAAATGAGCATTCTTAATCCTCAACTTGCAATTTTTGATGAAACTGACTCTGGTCTGGATGTTGACGCCTTAAGAATAGTTACACAAGGAATTAATAAATTCAAAAATTCAAAAAACTCCTATTTGATTATAACTCACTATCAAAAACTTTTAGACTACATACATCCTGATTATGTTCATGTTATGCGAAATGGTAAAATAGTAAAATCTGGTGATATTTCTTTAGCTACTGAAATAGAGGCATCAGGTTATCAAAATTTTTAAATGTCTTTTGAAAATAATTTTATCAATCATTCTGAAGAATATATTTTTTCCGATAATAATATTTTATTAAAAGAAAGAGAGAGAATATTTAAAAAAATTACAAAAAAAAATTATGATAAAAAAATTAATGAAAGTCTTAAAAATCTTACGATTTCAGATTTAATTAAATTTGATTATTTTTATAAGCCTATAATAGAATTTTCTAAGGTTTCATTAATTGATAATTTTAATTATGAAATCAAATTAGTAAATGGAATTTGCAACAACTATGAAGATGATAATATTGAAATAAGAAATCTGACAAATTTAGATTTTAAAATCTTCTTAAATGAAGATAAAAATAATTTAGATGATATAATAATTGATTTTAATAAAATTTTTCTAAATTCTGGCATTTTTTTAAATATTAAAAGTGATGCTAAGCTTAACATTCGTCTAATGCATGATACTTCTAATAATTTTACAATATTTCAAAGTAATTTTATTAATTTTAAAAAAAATTGTGAAGTTAAATTAGAAGATAACTTTAATTTAACAAACAACTCAATAAATAATATAAATTATAATATTAATCTTGAAGAAGGTTCTACTATTAAGCATAATATTTTTCAAAATTTTACAAATTCAAACAAACTTTATTTAACTTCTAATACTTTTTGTGAAAAAAATTCTTCTTACAATCAAAATACTTATAATTTTTCTGACGGTTTTGTAAGAAATTTTCACCATGTTAATTTAAATGGAGAATTTTCAAACGCATCATTAAAAGGTTGTTTTTTTCTAAAAAATAAAAATATATGTTCCAATAAAACTAACATCATTCATAATGCAGAAAATTGTGTCAGTGATCAAACTTATAAAGGAATTTTAAATGATTATTCAAAGGCAAGTTATTATAGTAATACTTTTGTCTCAGAAAATGCACAAAAGACTGAGGGATATCAGCTAAGTAAAGGAATTCTACTAACTGATAATTGTTCTTTTTTCTCAAAACCTGAATTAAGAATTTTTGCAGATGATGTAAAATGCTCTCATGGATCTACAATAGGTCCTGTTGATGAAAGTGCTTTGTATTATTTACGCTCACGAGGTATTAGTAAAAACGAGGCTATGAAAATGATCATTTCTTCTTTTATTGAGGAAGATTTGCAAAACCTAGATAAAAATACTGCTCAAACAATAAGTAATAATTTATCTGAATATTTAAACAGTTTAGTAAATGATTAAGGATTTAAAAAAAAGATTTCCTGTTTTTTCTAAAAATCCTAATTT
>JADHQX010000091.1 GCA_016777745.1 Candidatus Pelagibacterales bacterium | reverse complement strand
TTGCTCCATTACTAAATGCTAAAAGACTTAATGCTGATGAAGTTAGAAAAGAAGCTAATGATTGGGATTTTTCAGAAGAAGGCAGAACAAGACAAGCAAGTAGAATGGCAGATTTTGCAAAAAAATTAAAAGATGATGGTAATTATGTTGTAGCTGATTTTATTTGTCCAACACCTGAAGCAAGAAACTTATTTCCAGCAGATTATATTGTTTGGGTAGATACAATAAAAGAAGGACGTTTTGACGATACTAACAAAATGTTTGTAAAACCTGAAAAATTTGATTATCAGGTTACAACTCAAGATGCTAAACATTGGGCACCAATAATACTAAAGGAGATAAAATAATGGCTTACGAATGGGATAATAAAAAACCAACAGCACAAATGTTAGGCAGATGGCAACCTTTTCACGATGGTCACTATGCTTTATTTCAAGAAATTGTAAAAAAAACAGGTCAAGTTTGTATTCAAATTAGAGACGTCCAGGGTGTTGATGATAATCCATTTGATTTTGAAACTGTTAAAAAAAATATTGAAGAAAAATTGAATCCAGAGTTTGAAGGACAATTTAAAGTGATGATGGTGCCAAATATTACTAATATCTGTTATGGAAGAGGTGTTGGTTATAAAATAGAAGAAGTTGTTTTATCCGAAGAAATACAGCAAATTTCAGCGACAAAAATTAGAGCTAAAATGAGAGAAGATGGCAAACTTGACTAACATTAAGGTTAAATTTTTTAATAAAGATATAGCCTCAATTATTATCAGTGAACCAAAAACATATAACGCTCTTTCATTTAAAAATTTAGGAGATTTAATTAAAGCTTTTAAAAAACTAGATGAAGACCAAAATATCAAAGTAATAATAATCGAAGGTGCTGGAAAAGGTTTTAGTGCCGGTCATAATTTAAAAGAAGTAAATGGATTAAAAAAAAGAGCGAAATACCAAAAACTTTTTAATCTTTGTTCAAAATTAATGCTTCAAATTGTTGAAGGAAAAAAGCCAGTTATTGCAAAAGTACATGGAGCAGCATTTGCAGCTGGATGTCAGTTAGTTGCAAGTTGTGATCTTGCCTATAGTACAAATGATGCAATTTTTGCAACACCGGGTGTTAATATAGGATTATTTTGTAGTACACCCATGGTTGCTGTGAGCAGAAAAGTTAATAGAAAAAGAATGATGAAAATGCTGTTAACAGGCGAACCTATTAAAGCAAACTACGCAAAAGAAATTGGATTGATTAATGATTGCTTTACTAAATCAAAATTAAATAACGAAGTATTAAAGATAGCAAAAACTATTGCTTCAAAATCAAGTCATACAATTAAAATTGGTAAACAAACTTTTTACAATCAATTGGAAATGCCGTTGAGAAAAGCTTACGCATACACGAGTAAAATGATGACTAAAAATATGATGGCAATGGATGCTAAAGAAGGCATATCTGCATTTTTAGAAAAAAGAACACCCAAGTGGAAGCATAAGTAGTGAACGAAAAAATAAAAGAAATTCTTTCAAAATATAAAACAATTGCAATGGTGGGCGTTAGTAAGGACGACAAGAAACCTTCAACCATTGTCATGAAATATATGCAAAGGTATGGTTTTAAAGTTATTCCAGTTAACCCGAGTGCAAAAGGTCAAAAAATACTAGGAGAAGAAGTTTTTGAAAAACTTGAGGATATTAAAATACCTGTTGATATTGTAGATGTGTTTAGACCTTCCGTTGAAGCAAACAAATATGCTGAAGAGAGTGTCAAAATTGGAGCTAAAGTTCTCTGGTTACAATTAGGAATAAGAAGTTTAGAGGCAAAAAAATTAGTAGAGAGTAAAAATATTGAATACATAGAAAACAGGTGTACTAAAATGGAATATCAAAAGCTTTTTTTGAATATAAACCCCGCTTTTCCCGTATTACAAAGTTAAATGAACATAATTAATTTCACTCCAGTTTCTGCATTTCTAGGTGGTTCTCTAATTGGTTTAGCAGTGGTTATCTTCTTTGTTTTTAACGGTCGACTAATTGGAATAAGTGGAATTGCTAGTAATTTTTTAAATTCAAAAGATAATAGATTTGATAATTTCTTATTTCTATTAGGCTTAATTCTTGGTCCCATTATTTATAAGGTATTTACCGAGCAAGAAATTAATATTTCAATTTCAAATTCCTTTATTTTATTAGCTGTTGCAGGTTTATTGGTTGGAGCTGGTACAAGAATAGGGGGAGGCTGTACTAGTGGTCACGGCATCAGTGGTATTGGAAGATTTTCTTTAAGATCAATTGTTGCAACAATAACCTTCATGATTGTTGGTATTTTAACTGTATGGATAAAAAATTTAATATGAGCAAAATTGTATCTTTAATTTGTGGAATAATTTTTGGCATAGGTCTTACTATTTCACAAATGATTGACCCAGCAAAAGTTTTAGGTTTTTTAAATATCTTTGGTGATTGGGATCCATCTTTAGCATTTGTAATGATTGGAGCTCTAATTATATCATCTCCATTTTTTCACTTATTTAAAAATAACAAAAAACCAATTTTTGCAGATAGTTTTTCTTATTCAAATAATAAGGAATTAAATAAAAAATTAATTATTGGATCTTCTCTTTTTGGAGCAGGATGGGGTTTAGCAGGATTGTGTCCAGGACCCGCGATAGCATCATTAGCTTTATTTAATACTAGTTCTATAATTTTTGTAATTACTATGTTTGTTGGGTTTTATTTGGTTAAATTATCAGATTTAACTACCCAAGCCCGATGATAAAAATCATCAATATTTTTTTGAATTAACCCCTTTGCAATTTGATTAGCTTCTTGCTCTTCAAAAGGGCCATATTTTTTTTCAGTATCTTTTAATATTGTTTCAATCAGATTAGGGTTTTTATGCTCACCTTCAATTACGTAAAAATTTTTCATGGCTTTCTTATAGAACTAGTTTAAAAATACACAAATGAAAAAAATATTTCTTTTATATGGTCACTATAATAAAAAATCCTTTAACGCCGCTATTAGAGATACATTTATAAAAACAGCTGAAGAAAATGGCAATACAGTTGACTGTGTAGACCTATATAAAGAAAAATTTAACCCAGTTTTTGCTGGTGAAAAAGCAGGTGAAGATGTTTTGGATCATAGAAGACGAATTGAGCAATGTGATACAATTGTTTTAATTGCACCTATTTGGAATTTTAGAATGCCAGCTATTGTAGAAGGTTGGATAGATAAAGTTTTATCACCACCATGGGCTTTCACATTTAAAAAATTAGTTGGAAATTATGGTTATCCAATTGGAAACTTAAAAGATAAAAAGGCAATAATCTTTTGTACTTATGGCTCTCCAAGGCTGGCTATTACAACATTTTTTTTAAATTTACCCATAAGAAGATTAAAAAGAGGCGTGTTTCATATGTGTGGAATTTATAATATTATTTATAGAAGATACTTTGCAGTTCCATTTGTTAGTGATGAAAAAAGAAAAGAATTTCTCGAAGATGTTAAAAAAACTGCTCTTAATTTATAGTAAGTAGAAGAAATAATCTTATATGATAAACTTTGATTATGAAAAAGCTGTGGTCACCCTCAAAAGACTTAAAAGATAAGTCAAATTTATTTAGATTTGAAAAATTTGTTTCTAAAAGTTTTAAAATTAATTTTAATCGTAATTATAAAAAAATACTAACGTGGAGTATTAAAAGTTCACCAGATTTTTGGGATGCGATATGGGATTTTTGTAAAGTGAATGGAATTAAAGGTAATAAAAAAATCATCAAGTCTAAAATTTTTTATAAAAATAGTTTTCTCCCAAATTATAAGTTAAATTTTGCTGAAAATCTTCTTTCAAAAAATGACAACTCAAAAGCTATTACATTTATAAGTGAAAATGGATTTAAGAAAATTAAAACGTGGAAAAATTTAAATGAAGACACTAGTAAGATAATTCAATTATTTAAAAAATTAAAAATTAAATCTGGTGATAGAGTTGCGGGCTATATGCCGAACACAATAGAAAATGTTGAGGGCTATTTAGCAACAAGTGCAATAGGAGCCATATGGTCATCTTGTTCTCCAGATTTTGGTGTAAGTGGTGTTATTGAAAGGTTTTCACAAATTAAACCCAAAGTTTTATTATTCACTGATAGATATTATTATAATGGAAAAGAAATAAATATAATTGAAAGAATTCCAGAATTATTAAAAAAAGTTAAAAGTATTAAACATGTAATAGTGTGTAATTATCCAGGAAAGAAATATTTAAAAAATAATCTAGATAGTAAAAAATTAAATCTTTTAAAATGGGAAGAAATAAATAAATTTTTAGTAGAAAAAATTAAATACCAAAAATTTAATTTCAACCATGAATTAGCAATACTTTACTCTAGTGGTACCACTGGAAAACCAAAATGTATTTGCCATGGAAGTGGTGGAACTCTAATTCAACATCTAAAAGAACATCAGTTACATTGCAATATTAAAGAAAACGATAATATATTTTATTTTACAACATGTGGTTGGATGATGTGGAATTGGTTAATCAGCGCTCTTGCATCAAAAGCCTCGATTGTATTGTTTGATGGTTTCCCAATGTATAAAAAAAAAGATTTGTTATTTAGATTAACAAAAAATGAAAAGATTACATTACTAGGTGTTAGTGCAAAACTCATTGATAATTTTAAAAAAGAAAAAATTTCTATAATAAAAAAATATAAATTAGAAAGTTTAAAAACTATATGCTCGACCGGCTCCCCCTTGTCTAAGGAAGGTTTTCAATACATATACAAGCACATTAAAAAAGATGTTCATTTATCATCAATTTCAGGGGGAACTGATATTATTTCCTGTTTTGTATTGGGAAATGTTTATGAACCGGTAATAGCTGGTGAAATCCAAAATAAAGGCTTGGGAATGGATGTTTTAGTTTTAAATAAAAATGGTGTTTCAATAACAAGAGATAAAGGTGAATTGATATGTAATAATTCTTTTCCAAGCATGCCATTAAAGTTTTGGAATGATAAAAGCGATATAAAATATAATAAAGCTTATTTTCAAACTTTTCAAAATTTATGGCACCATGGTGATTATGCGGAAATTACAAAAAATGGTGGCTTTATAATTTACGGAAGATCAGATGCCACTTTAAACCCTGGTGGAGTAAGACTTGGAACTTCAGAAATTTATTCAGTTATAGATAAATTTGACGAAATAAAGGAATCCATTGTTATAGGTCAACAATGGGATAATGACGTTAGAATTATTTTATTCGTAGTCTTAAACCCCAAACATGTATTAAATGAAGTTTTGTTACAAAAAATTAAAATACAAATTAGAAAAAATGCATCCCCAAGACATGTTCCATCAAAAATTATAGTAGTCGACGATATTCCAAGAACTAAAAATGGAAAAATTGTTGAATTAGCTGTAAAAAATATAGTAGAAGGAAACGAAATTAAGAATAAAGAAGCACTAGCAAATCCACAAGTTTTAGAACAATATAAAAATTTAAAGGAATTAAATTATTAAATATTAAAAAATATTTAAATTCGAATTTGGCCAATCCCCGTTTCAAATTCCAACGGATATTATTAACGCGTAAAAAGATAAAGCTTATCAAAATAAATACTTACCGTTACTTGTTGTTTGTGTTGTTAGCAAAGTTTATGGCCCATGGTTGAGTGAACGTTGCTACTTCTCTTTATTTATAGTGCTGATTAGCTTT
>JADHQX010000090.1 GCA_016777745.1 Candidatus Pelagibacterales bacterium | reverse complement strand
AAAGGTGGTTCAACTAAAATTTTTTTTTTTTGCTATTATCATAATTTTCTAATGTCTATAAACGCATGTACCCCAGGAATAACCTACACCAAAACCTGATAATAAAATGTGATCATTTTTTTTTATCTTCTTTTTTTTTATTAAATCAAATAGAATGAGCGGTATAGTCGATGAGACTGTATTTCCATGATTAGATAAATTTCTCAAAAACTTTTTATCTGGTATATTTAATTTTCTTTGAATTGTGTCTAATAAAATTTTACTGGCTTGATGAAATATAAAATACTTAATTTGATTTTTATTTATTCTAGTTTTTTTCAAAATTTTTGTTACTTCTAAAGGGACATAATTAGTGGCAAAATTATACATTTCAGATCCATTCATAACTATCTCGTTTTTTTCTAACTTAAAATTATCAAAACCTCTGGCATCACTTCCCAGAGAAAAGTTTAAAAAATTTTTGTTTTTAGTTTTTTTTTTTAAAATTGTTAAAGTTAAACCATCTCCAAAAATTGTTCTTGTTGTGCGATTATTAGAACTAATATGATTTGAATATGTATCACATGTAATAAGGGCGGCTGCATTTATCTTATTAGTTTTCATCAATGAATTGCATACAGTTAGCCCATACAAATAGCCACTGCACCCTTGGTTAATGTCAAAAGCTAATGCTTTTTTTTTTAAATTAAAAACTTTTTGAAAGAAATGAATATTAGAAGGAATACTAAAAGAGGGTGTTTGAGTAACAAGAATTAGCAAGCCACAATCCTTTAATTCTGGTATCTTATTTTTTCTTCTAAGACCCAAAATTAAACTTTTAATTCCACCTTCATGTTGAATTCTTTTTTTGTAAATTCCTGTTTTTTTTATAATTTCTTTTTCATCCCAGTTTTTATTTTTTTTACATAAAGCGCTTATAGTCTCAACGCTACTAGGTAAGTATTTGTATATTTTGGAGATTTGGCAACTCAAGATTTTACTTTAAGTTAATATTATTTCTATTTAAGATTTTTATTAAACCTTTTACAGACTCGAATTCTTTAAGGTTTAGATTTTTTTGCTTAATCTTATATTTTTTTTCAAAGTGAGTCATGATATTCAATATTGCTAATGAATCATATTCATCTAAACTTTTAACAGATGTATTTATATTTATTTTATTTTCATTAACCTCTAATAATTTTGCTACTAATCTAAAGATAGCTTTATTTTTGTTTTTTTTCATTAAGTGGAATTAGATACCGCCATCAACTTTTATAATAGATTTGTTAACATAATCAGATCTAATTATAAAATCAATTGCATTAGCGATATTAACCGGCTTTCCTAATTTTTTTGATGGAATTTGATCAAGTCTTTTTTTTTTCAACTTAGCACTCAATTTATCCCATAAACCATAGTTGAAATAGCCTAAACTTAAGATGTTAGACGTAATATTAAATCCAGCATACTCTTTTGCCAAGACAGCAGAAAAACCTTCAAGATAAGATTTTGATGCTGAATATAAACTCGTTCCTGTTTCACCGTGTATTACGGACGAAAAGTGAATAATTCTTCCAAATTTATTTCTAATCATAATTGGCAAAAATGTTTTAACTAAATTTATATGACTTTTTATATTTATTTGAAAATTTTTATTTATATTTTTTAAATTTTCATTTACAAAAAGTCTATCCTCATTAAAAACTACAAAATTTAGCAGTGTGATATTTTTATTTATTAATCTCACTTTTTTAAGAGTTTTTTTTAATTGTCTTTCAGATGTGATATCAAGTTTAAATAGTTTTATTTTTTTATTTTTTAATAACTTTTTAGGTTTATTTTTATTATAAGTTCCAAAAATTTTATATCCCTTCTTGCTTAAAGAACTTAAAACCTCTTGTGCTAAAGATGATGATGATCCAGTAGCAAAAATAATCATATTTTTTTTATAATAAGTATTTCTGTGTAAGCTAAATACATGCCAAATTTTTTATTGTAATCAATAAAATTTTTTTTTTTTAAATTTTTTAATTTTTCGGAATGTTTAATTAATAATTTTTTTGGAAGTGGCCAAAATTCCTTAAGCACTAATTTATATTTAAGTTTTTTTTTTACTAAAAAACTTTTAATTTTTTTAATATTGGAAAGTGAAATAAGTGGCATAACTATTATTTTTGTCTCTTTTGGAATAGAGTTTAAAAATTCTATTGTTTTTAAAGTACCATCTAAACCCGTATTACAGGGAATATTTTTATTATACCAAAAACCAATTTTTTCAAAAAAGTTTGAAATACCAGCAACATCATTAATTATAATATCAAAATTTTTTTTTGGAATATTTTTGAATAAGTCAGATTTAAATGTACTTGATTCTATTTTATTGAACTTTAAATTTTTTTTAGTCAAATTTACTGCTTTTGATGATTGGTCAGCAAAAGTTACATCAATTTTTTTAAATATATTCTTTAAGGAAATTCCAAGAATACCGGTTCCACAACCTAGGTCGATAAGTGTTTTGTATTTTGTAAATATTTTTTTATTTTTCTCTATGCCTTTTATTATTAAAACACTAGTTCTTGTTGGTTTAAAAACTGTATCATTAGAATAATACTTAATCGTTAAATTTTTAATTGGTGTAAAAACATTTAATTTCATTATATTTATTTTTTTTTAATAATCTTATTGTTGTAGTTGTCTGGGTTAATAACCATACAATTGTTTTTAATTGAATTATTAATAAAAGACTTTGATCCAATTGATACATTGTCTCCAATTTTGATGTTTCTATCTTTTTTTCCTGGTATTATAATTGAACCTGTTCCAATAACTGTTTTTTTACCTATTAATATATTTCCAGTATTAGTATTTTTTCTGTATTTTTTTTTCATAGTTGGATTAGATGTTTCTAAAAAGTAGTTTTCCCCTGAGGTAGATAGATAACATTTTGGTGCTAGGCCAGATAAATTACCAATAATGATTTTATTTTTTAAAGTCGCACTTATCAAATTATAGGCTGATATGTGAACATTACTCCCTATAAATATATTGCCAATTAAAATAGAAAAGTTATCAATTCTACAATTTGAGCCAATCAGACCTTTAAAGTTGTAAAATCTTACGCTTTTGTTTATTTGGACATTTGTCCCAATCTTTTTGAAACCAAGTTTCCTTAATTCTTTATTAGAGTAGTTTTCCATTTTAAGAAGAAAAGCAGTTTATTTGATTTACGAGTAAAGCTTTCTAACCTTTATTTACGGTTTTCACACTTCCGGTTAAATCTTTTGCCGTTATTCTATTTTTAACGTGATCACTGTCATTAACGAACATACCGATGAACCATCTGCCAGCATTACTCTTCCATACTAATTTTTCTTTTGGATCAACTTTGTCAACTCCATGGGCTACAGAGCCGTAAAATATTACAGCATCTCCCTCTTCCAATTTATTTTCAATATTAATTTTTTTATTATTTTTTGTTTTAAAATAAAAACCACCTTTTTTGAAATCTTTACCCATTTGACTCATAATTAAACCCGATACAACTCTTTGATTTTTTCTTGGATCTACATGATCTCTAAGTTCTCCTCCACCAGCTGGATATCTTACTATTTGTAATCTATCGATTTGCCCATCGCTAGGTATATTTTTTTCAAATCTATTTTTTTGATTGCCCGCTAAAAATTTCACATATCGCCAATGCTTGTAAACACCATCTTTAAGTTTTTTTTCTAACTTGGTTTTAATGTTCCAGTTATAAAAGTAAAACGAGTGTTTAATTGCAAACAAACTATACTTTTTAGTAATTTTTTTATCTATAATCCTATGAAAATTCGGACTGCCATCTAACATTTTATAAAATGAGGTACTTTTTTTATTTTTATAGTGATTAGCTAAATCAATTATTGTTTTTTTCAAACTTTTACTTGCAGACCTCTTAAGTATAAATGCTTCTTTATTAACATACATATTTTTTATAATTCTTTTTACAAAATGTTTGTCTTTTTTATCAATAGCTTTTTTTAATTTTTTAAAATCTAAATCTTTAACTTTTTTTATAAAAGTTGGTTCAGGATAATTTGTTTCTAGATGTTTCCAATAAGTATTTATTTCTTTTTGTATCATTTTCTTATTCTTATTTTAAGAAATTTTCTAAAGTTTTCAATATTTGAGTTTTACCAATTGTATATTTGTTTCCTATTGTTTCAACTGATTGAGCTGCGGCTAAAGAACTAATTAATAAAGAGATGTCGCTATCTGCATTGGATTTAATACAAGGTCCAATTAATGATAACATTGTATCTCCAGCTCCGATCTTATCTACAATTTTATGAGCGAAGCCATCAGCATAATAAAATTTATTTTTCTTTTTGTTAAATAATACTGATCCACTACTACCCATCGTAACTATTAAATTTAAAATATTTTTTTCTTTGGCGAGGTTTTTCATCAGATTTTCTAATTTACTATTTCTATCCCTAATTTCATGTCTTATCTCTCTTTCATTAATTATAAGAGTATTAAAATTCTTATAATTTCTAATCGTATGATAACCAATGTTTGAAGCATTAACTTGGGCATTTAAAGCAAGAAATTTTGATTGTTTGCAAATTAAATTGGCACTATTTTTTGAGATCAAACCGTGTCCATAATCAGAAACAATTACTAAATCATTTTTTCTAATTTCTTTTTTTAATAATTTTATAAATGACTCTTCGTTTCTATTATTTAAAATTTCATCATTAATATTGTAAATACCTATTACTTTACTCTGACTAATACTATCAACAAATCGTTTTTTTAAAATTGTTGGAGAGTTGTCTTTGAAAATAAATTTACTTTTGATATTTTTTGGCAACTGTTTATTAATATCTTTAAGATACTCTCTATTTTCTCCCAACATTGACAATACGGTAATTTTGTTTGAGAATTGAGAAAGATTTTTAGCTATATTAAGTACACCTCCAAGATACTGATCGCTTTTAAGCTCTTTAAAAACTAACATTGGTTCTTTGCCTGATTTTCCAACAGCCTCACAAAAATTATATTGATCAATTATAGTTTCGCCAATTACTAGTATTTTTAATTTACTAAAACTATCAATTATTTTTTTTATTTTTTTAAAATTATAAATTTTACTTATTTTGTTAATAATTTTTTTTTGGTTCGGTGAAAAAAAATCGGTAGACCTGTTTATTAGCCTGCTTGAACTGAAAGTAATTTCATTAGTAAAAACTATTTTACTTTTAATTTTTTTAATTTCTTTAATTTCGTTTTTAATCTCTCCAGTAATGTCGTTGCTAGCTTTTTTATAGTCTTGTCCTTTACAATAGATATCTGGTTTAATAACCTTAATTGGATTTACTGCTGTAGCCGTATTGTTTATTACTACAAAATCGACGGAGTCTAATGCGGCAATTGACTCACTTCTTAAATTTTGATTAAAAACTGGTCTTCCGGGACCTTTATTTACATAAATGTCAGGAGTGATTGTTACAACTAATTTATCACCAAATTCTTTTGCTTTTCTTAGATGTTTAATGTGGCCTACGTGAAGTAAATCAAAAACACCATGGCAGAGGACAATTTTTTTATTTTTCTTTTTTAAAATTTTGATTTTTTCAGCTATTTCTTTAAAAGTTAAAATCTTTGAATTCATTGATATTTATTTCTTTAATAATTTAAACCAAGTTTTTGTTGCTTTTGATATAAGTTTAGGTGTCCATACAGGTGCATCAGACCAATTGTTAATATTTTTTA
>JADHQX010000089.1 GCA_016777745.1 Candidatus Pelagibacterales bacterium | reverse complement strand
CTTCAGCTCCGTGCATTGCACTATCTCCAAATAATGATCTTTTCCATCCACCAAAACTATGGAATGCCATTGGTACAGGTATTGGAACATTAATTCCAACCATACCAACTTGAATTTTACTAGCAAACGTTCTTCCAGCGTCACCATCTCTTGTATAAATGCTTACTCCATTACCATACTCATGATCATTGATTAGTTTTGTTGCTTCTTCAAAAGTTTTAACTCTTATGACCGATAAAACAGGTCCAAATATTTCTTCTTTATAAATTCTCATATCTTTTTTAACATGATCAAATAAACAACCACCTATAAAGAAACCATTTTCATATCCCTGAAGTTTTATATTTCTTCCATCAACAATTAATTTAGCACCTTCTTCAACTCCAAGATCAACATAACTTTTTACTTTTTCTAAATGTTCTTTTGTAACTAGTGGACCCATCTCAGATGTTTTATCCATACCCGGCCCTACTTTTAATGCTTCAGCTTTTTTTGATAAACGAGCAACTAATTCATCACCTATATCTCCTACAGCTACTGCTACTGATTGTGCCATACATCTTTCTCCTGCTGACCCATATGCAGCACCCATTAATCCATTTACTGCCCCATCAAGGTCGCAGTCAGGCATTACAACTAAATGATTTTTTGCACCACCTAAAGCTTGAACTCTTTTTTCATTTTTTGCAGAATTTTCATAAATATATTTTGCAATTGGTGTTGATCCTACAAAGCTTACAGCTTTGACATCTTTGTTTGTTAAAATTGCATCAACAGACTCTTTATCTCCATTAACAACATTAAAAACGCCATCAGGTAGTCCAGCTTCCGTTAACAATTCTGCTAATCTTAGTGGGCAAGATGGGTCTTTTTCCGATGGTTTTAAAATAAATGTATTTCCACATGCAATAGCTAGAGGGAACATCCACATAGGTACCATTGCTGGAAAATTAAAAGGTGTAATACCAGCAACAACTCCAAGAGGCTGACGCATCGACCAGCTATCAACATTTGTTCCTACATTCTCTGAAAATTCTCCTTTAAGCAAATTTGGGATTCCACAGGCAAACTCAACAACTTCTAAACCTCTTGTTAAAGAACCTTTAGCATCTTCATAAACCTTACCATGCTCTGAGACTATTAGTTTTGTAAGTTCGTCAGCATTCTTTTCTATTAATTCTTTAAATTTAAACATTACCCTTGCTCTTTGAAGTGCAGGTTTTAAGGACCAAGTTTCAAAAGCTTTTTGAGCAACTTCTACAGCTTGATCAAGATCAGCTTTACTAGCTAATCTTACTTCTGACTCTTGTTCGCCTGTTGCAGGGTTAAAAATTTTACTTTTTCTATCAGATGAGCCTGAAATTAGCTTTCCGCCAACAAAATGTTCTAATAAATTCATGAATGGTGCTATTTAAAGGGGTAATTAGCTTGTTGCAAGCATTTTTTTTAATTCAGCTATAGCTTTTGCTGGATTTAATCCCTTTGGACAAGCATTAGTACAATTCATAATAGTATGGCATCTATAAAGTTTAAGCTCATCAGCTACTTTTTTTAATCTCTCTTTTCTTTCATCGTCTCTACTATCAACTATCCATCTATAAGCTTGAAGCAAAACAGCAGGGCCTAAATACTTATCACCATTCCACCAATAACTTGGACAAGAAGTAGAGCAGCACGCACACATTATACATTCATATGCACCATCTAATTTTTCCCTATCCTTTTTAGATTGTATAATTTCTGTAGTTTCGACTTTTGTATTTGTTTTCAACCATGGCTCAATTGATTCATACTGTTTGTATAATCCACTTAAATCACCAATTAAATCTTTTTTAACTTTTAAATGAGGTAATGGATAAATATTTATATCACCTTCAATTTCTGAATGAGGTTTTGTGCATGCCAAACCATTTTTACCATCCATATTCATTGCACAAGATCCACAAACACCATGTGCACAAGATCTACGATAAGCTAAAGATGGGTCAATTTCATTTTTTATCTTATTTAAAATATCTAATACTTTTGAAGGACAATTATCCATATCTACTTCATAAGTATCTACTCTTGGGTTTTCTCCATTTGAAGGATCCCATCTGTAAACATTTACTTTTCTAATATTTTTTGATCCTGTTTTATCTTGGTAATAATTACCTTTTTGAACTTCTGAATTTTTAGGTAAGTTTATTTGAACCACTAGTAAACTCTTTCTTGGGGTGGAAAGTATTGAACTTCATTTGTTAAAGTTGTTTTAGTAACTGGCCTGTAACCAATTTTTGTATCTTTTCCATTACACCAAGCAATAGTGTGTTGCATAAATTTTTCATCGTCTCTTTTTGGGAAGTCTTCTCTTGCATGTGCGCCTCTGCTCTCTTGTCTATTATAAGCAGAATCTACTGTTGTAATTGCCTGTCTTATCAAGTTATCAAACTCTAATGTTTCCACTAAATCAGTGTTAAAAACAAGTGACTTATCTTTTACAGAAATTGACTCCATTCCATCATATGCTTTTCTAATATTATCAACACCCTCTTTAAGAGTTTTTTCTGTTCTAAAAACAGCGCACTTTGATTGCATAGTTTTTTGCATTGAAAGTCTAAGCTCTGCAGTACTATTTTCACCATTAGAGTTTCTTAATTTATCAAATCTTTCTATGCATTTTTCTGTTTCAGTCTCTCCTATATCTTCATGTGGAGTTCCTGGTTTTACAATTTCAGCGGCTCTCTTGGCTGCTGCCCTTCCAAATACGACTAAATCAATTAAAGAATTAGATCCCAATCTATTCGCTCCATGAACAGAAACACAGGCAGCCTCACCAATTGCCATTAATCCTGGAACTGTTTCAGAATCATTTCCTGTTAATACTTCAGCTTTATAGTTTGTTGGGATACCTCCCATATTATAATGAACAGTAGGAACTACTGGTATTGGCTCTTTAGTTACATCAACATTAGCAAATAATCTTGCTGCTTCAGTTATTCCTGGAAGTCTACTTTCAATAATACTTTTGTCTAAATGACTTAAGTGTAAATGAACATGATCCTGTTCTTTACCCACACCTCTTCCTTCATTAATCTCAATTGACATAGATCTACTTACTACATCTCTAGATGCTAAGTCTTTAGCTTTTGGTGCATAACGCTCCATAAATCTTTCACCTTTTGAATTAACTAAATAGCCACCTTCACCTCTAACACCTTCAGAAATTAAAGTTCCATGTCCATAAATTCCTGTTGGATGAAATTGTACAAATTCCATATCTTGTAATGGTAAACCTGCTCTTAAAACCATTGCATTTCCATCTCCGGTACAAGTGTGTGCTGAAGTTGCAGAATAATAAGCTTTTCCATAACCACCTGTTGCAATTATTGTGCTGTGAGCTCTAAATCTATGAATTGTTCCATCATTTAAATTCCAAGCAATAAGACCTTTGCATTCACCATCCTTCATTAATAAATCTAGAGCGAAGTATTCAATAAAAAATTCAGTGTTATGTTTTAAAGCTTGTCCATAAAGGGTATGAAGTATTGCATGTCCAGTTCTATCTGCAGCTGCACATGTTCTTTGAACAATTCCATTACCATAATTTTTTGTCATTCCACCAAAGGGTCTTTGGTAAATTTTACCATCATCAGTTCTACTAAATGGAACTCCATATTTTTCTAATTCTATAACAGCTGCTGGAGCTTCTTTACAAAGATACTCGATACTATCTTGGTCACCTAACCAGTCAGCACCTTTAACAGTATCATACATATGCCAACGCCAATCATCTTCACCCATATTCCCTAAAGATGCAGAAATTCCTCCTTGAGCAGCAGAGGTATGACTTCTTGTTGGAAATACTTTTGAAATACAGGCTGTCTTTAAACCAGCTTCACTTAAACCAACAGCAGCTCTTAGACCTGAGCCACCGGCACCAAGTACGATAACATCATATTCATGGTCTATTATTTTATATGAGCTCATTAGTTTAAATTAAATATTACAATTATTGTGATTAATGGAACTATTATAGCAAAAATATTAAGTGCTTTGTTTGCGACATTTTTGATTTTTTCGTCTTGAATATAGTCTTCAAACACTTCACTAATGCTTAAAGCAGAGAAAAAATAAGCAAATACTAGTGTTAAAGAAACTAAAATTTTAGATGGTTGAGTAGTAAAGAAATTAACAACTTCATTATAATCTTTATCAAAAATTGAAACTAGATTTAAGATAAACCAAATCATTAAAGGTACTAGAATTGCTGAACTAATTTTCATGAACAGCCATTTTTTTGTTGTAGAGTTCATTTTAAATAAAATTCCTTCCTAATAGATAAAATAGAATTGTAAAAAAAATAGATCCAAAAATAACCAATAAACCTGTAATCTTTGTAGTCTTTAATTCAAAGCCATAACCAAGGTCCATTACTAGGTGTCTTATTTCGCTCAATACTTGAAAACTAAAGGACCAAGTTAAACAAATTATAATAAATTTTCCAAAAATAGATTGTAAAAATAATTTTGTTAGATCATAACTAGATTCTCCTAACAACAAAGAGAATATCCACAAACAAATTACTGTTATTGCAAATATATTAACTATTCCTGTAATTCTGTGAGAAATAGAAACCAAAGAAGATATATGCCATCTATAAATTTGGATATGTGGTGATAAAGGGTTGTTATTATCCATTATTTTTTTTAATTAAAAGTTCAGCTATTTCAACTGCATTCAGTGCAGCACCTCTTAATAAATTATCTGATACTATCCACATATTGATTGTATTTTTTTTTGTTTTATCTTCTCTAATTCTAGAAATATAAGTTTCATTTTTACCTTCTGCCTCTAAAGGTGTAATATAGCCTCCATCTTCTCTTTTATCATATACCTCACACCCTTCTGCACTATCTAATAAAGAACGGATTGTTTCTAAGCTAAATGGTTTTTCAAATTCAATATTCACTGACTCAGCGTGAGAAACTAGAACTGGAATTCTTACACATGTTGCTGTCAGCTCAATTCTGTCATCAAGAATCTTTTTTGTTTCTTTAACCATCTTTAATTCTTCTTTTGTGTAACCATCATCTGAAAAAACATCTATGTGAGGGATTGCATTAAATGCGATTTGTTTAGTAAAATTTTTAGAATTTATTTTTTTTTGATCTAATGATAATTTAGTTTGTTCAATCAATTCATCCATTGGTGCTTTACCACCACCAGATACAGATTGATAAGTTGATATAACGACTCTTTTTATATTAAATTCATCATGTAACGGTTTTAGAGCTATTACTAATTGTGCTGTAGAGCAGTTTGGATTAGCAATAATATTTTTTTTTAAAACATTAATTGCTTCTGGATTCACCTGTGGAACAATTAAAGGTACATCTTGATCCATTCTGAAAAAACTAGAATTATCAATTATTGTTGTATGTTTTGCTGCTTTTTCTGCATATTTTTCTGATATTTTTCCACCAGCTGCAAAAAATGTAATTTCAGCTTTTGAAAAGTCATACGTCTCTAAATTATAAATCTCATATTCTTTACTATTAAAATTTACTTTTTGACCAGCACTTCTTGGAGAGGCAACTAAGAATAATTGATCAATTGAAATTTTTTTCTGCTCTAATACTTCGAGTATTTTTCTTCCAACGTTACCTGTGGCTCCTACAATTGCTATATTCATGATATTATTTTACTTTTATACTAGATGAAGGGTAAATCGCAAACGTTTCCATTAATGGTATTATCGTTTATTTGAATTTTAAAGCTTTGAGATGCTTCCCAGTG
>JADHQX010000088.1 GCA_016777745.1 Candidatus Pelagibacterales bacterium | reverse complement strand
GTCTGGATTGCCATTAACCCACCGTAATTAAATAAACCCATCGGAATAACACTGATAAAGAATTTATTTTTCCACACATCAGATAATGAACCTTGCCTCACTGGATTTTCCAAAGACTCATCCTTTTGATGATCCCATTGTGGGATAAAAGCTAACATTAAACATATGCTAATTAATATTAATCCTGCAATCCCACCAAATAACCATCTCCAGCCTAAAGATGGTAACAAAAGTTGAACAGGTAATGTAGAAGATAGAAATCCTAATGATGCTATCATTAACATCCAAGAATTTGCTCTTTGTTGTTGGTTTTCAGCAAACCAAATTCTATAACCTGTTAATGGCGCCATTAAACAAGCACTTACGCCAACTCCAATTAATATTCTAGAAATTAATAATCCTGAAAAGCTCTGAGCAAGTGCAAAAGATAATGTTCCAATAAATGCTATTAATAGAAATGATGAAACAATTTTTTTTGGCCCAAATTTATCTAACAAATATCCAAGGGGAATTTGCATAGATGCAAAACCTAAAAAATAACCTCCAGCAAGCAGTCCAAGGTCTGCAGCCATTAACTCAAATTCTAGAGTTAAAACTGGAGAAAGAGTGGCAGTAATCGCTCTTAACAAACAAGATAAAAAATATCCAAAAGCAAATACAAAAAAAACAGTAATAGCCTGTCTTTTAGGTAAAATATAATTTTCCATTAATTAAAAATTTAACGATACGTCTCGATGAACAGAGTTACATCTTGCAACAAATTTTGCTTGTTCTTTTGTTAATTTAGATTGACGTCTTAAACCAATATTATTTTTAATTTCTGAATTATATTTCATTAACTCAGGTAATAAATTTTTATTAGCATCTTTTCTCCACAAATTTTCCATATTAAATAAACTGAATGCATCTGAGCTTGCTATCAATAATTCCTCTTCATTAACATCATCACTATCTATAATTGATATTAAGTCATCTAATTTATTTGCAAACTCTTCTGTACCTGAAATTTTTCCCAATTTTTCAAAAAGATCATCAATAATTGAAATTGAACTTTTATAATCTTTATTATTTATTGAATATTTTAAATCATTAATTTGAGGTGAAAGTCCATCTAGTTTTTCATAATCTTGGATAAACATAACTATTTGATCTAAGTTATCATAGGCTTTGTCAACATTTTTTCTATACCTTTTAGTTCTTGTATTTTTTGCTTTCTGAATAATCTTAAATTCTTCATTTTTAGATTTCCAAATTTCAGGCACAGTTTTCGCCAGTTCATCAATTTCTAATTTATAATTCTCTATTTTAAGTTCTATCTTATTTTTATCTGAAGCCTCTTCCGAATTTAAGTTTCTAATTTCAGACTCTAACTTTTCAATTTGCTTATTCAATTTTCTAATCTTTTTCTCTTTTTTTCTAACTTCAAAGTGCAGATCTTTATAGTCCTCAGCAAACAAATTGTACTCTTCTTCAGTTTTTTGCAGTTTAGTTACTAAAGTGAAAGTTCCTAAAGCATTATCAAAATGCTCCTCAAAAATATCTAGCTTATCATTAGGAAGGTTTGAAGGCGTTAATTCTTGAAAACTATTAATAGCAGCCACAATCTTTTGTTCATCATTTTTGTAAATATCAAATTTATATTCTTGTAAGCAATGTTGAAGTTTTGGATTTATTGGTGGCGGAGCTACTTTAGATGTTAAATATATTCTCGCTGGCAGATAATTTACTAGGGTTGGATAAAAACCAACAATTCCAAGTCCTATTAGCTGTAGAGCTATAAAAGGCACAACACCTTTCCAGATGTTTAAGGTTGAAACTAATTTTGACGCAACACCTCTTAGATAAAATAAAGCAAAACCAAACGGTGGAGTTAAAAAAGAAGTTTGTAGATTAACTCCAATCATCACACCTAACCAGATTGCACTAACATTAGCCCCAGGTTCTGCTAATAATATTGGTGCAATTATAGGAACAACTACTACTGCAATTTCTATAAAATCAAGAAAGAAGCCTAATATAAAGATTACTACCATGACAACAATAAATTGAGTCCAAAATCCTCCAGGTAAATCTTGTAGAAAATCCCTAACTAATTCTTCACCCCCAAAAGCCCTAAAACCTGAAGTCAACATTGCTGCTCCAAGAAGAATTATAAAAACCATTGAAGTAGTTACACAGGTTTCTGTAACAACTTCTTTTAAAACATTGTTAATTTTATATGTTCTCCAAAAACTCCAAGAAATTCCAATTAAAAATATAATAGTAAAAAATGCGGTAACTAATATTGCAGTGAAATCTCTAGTTTCTATAGCTTTAATATTTAAGTTATAATTTTTTGAGAGAAAATAAATTGGTATGATTGCTACAATGGCTACTATAATTGGGTAGTAAGCATCTTTTTTACCTTTATGAAGACGATAACCTGCCATCATAGTTGCACCTATTGCTCCAATTGATCCAGCTTGATTTACTGTGGCTATTCCCATTAATATGGATCCAAGCACTGCAAAAATTAATGCAAGTGGAGGAATTATAACCATAACAACCCTAGTCCAAAATTTAGAATTAAACTTACCCTTAAATGGCACTGGTGGAGCTGCCTTAGGATTCAATCTCGCATATACTAAAACATATAAAATGTATAATCCAACTAATACTAACCCAGGCAACAACGCCCCAAGAAACATATCTCCAGCACTAGTAGAACCAACTCTAAGTTCGCCAGGCATATTAAATTCACCTGTAACTATTTTATAGTCTGTCTGTCTCATTGTATTGGCAACATCAGCAGCACTTGCTAATTGGTCTGCTATAATTATTAAAACAATTGATGGCGGTATTATTTGACCTAGCGTTCCAGAGGAGCAAACAATTCCACTAGCAAGACTTTTATCATATTTATTATTCAACATAGTTGGGAGAGAGATTAACCCCATAGCTATTACAGTTGCTCCAACTATACCTGTAGTCGCCGCCAGCAATGCTCCAACAAAGACTACCGAAATACCTAATCCACCTGGAATAGGGCCAAATAATTGTCCCATGGTAACCAAAAGGTCTTCTGCAATTTTAGATTTTTGCAACATAATTCCCATAAAAATGAATAACGGAATTGCAATTAACGTATCAGTTTCTACGTCCCAATAATTACTCCTAAAATTAGTAATACCTGCTGTAAGCCATTCCTTTGGTCCATCTACAGCAAAATATGCACTAGCATCTCCCTCAAATAAATAACCCGTTAAAGCTGCAAGACCAATTGAAGTTATTGCAGAGCCTGGAAGTGCGAACGCAACAGGGAAACCTGACGCTAGAGCCGAGATCATTATAATTACAAGTAAAGTTAAAAATAAATGTTCCATTTTTTAATCTTTTAAAAGTTTGTGGCTACTGTCCATAAAGTAGCTTGTAAATTGAATTAACATAGTGACAGCAAATACAGCTAAATACACTGCCATTAAATAAAGTAAATATAAACCGTTTGAACCTTGTTGAGTAATTTCAAAGGAAATAACTGGGCCATTAATTATACTTGCTTTACCACCCATACCTAAAAATATAATTATGAGACAAAGTGGAATACCAAATAAAAGTGATCCAATTGTATTTGTCCATGCTTTTTTTCGCTCACTAAATCCAGTGTATAAAACGTCAACTCTTACGTGTCCTTCATGTATCAAAGCATATGCACTTGCAAAAAGATATAAAGCAGCATACCAAAAACGAACTAAATCTCCTTGAAAGGCTTGTTCATACTCAAATATAAATCTAGATAATACAATTAAAAATTCACTGCCAACCACCAGAAGAGCCAACCAAACAAATCCTACCGATCTTGTGAAATATCCAATTACAAATGAAATTAGTATTAAAGGAAAATGAATAAATGTTATTCTAAAGGTTGGAATAACTAAATTAACTTTTATCGCTTCATTAAAAATTGGTTCTGCTAATTTTTCAACAACCAAAAATGAAATTAAAAAATCTGCAATTCCAACAATTAATACAGCCCAAAAAGATGATCTAACAATATAAGCAGTAATGTTAGTAAGTATTTTTGCATCAGTTTCTAATGTCTGATTAATTGATTTTAAAACATAATAAATAACTGCAATAAATGAAATAAAGTAAAAGGATAACTGAATATAAGATAAATTTAACACAGCACCATCTAAAGGTGTGCTCAATTTTTTAAATCCAAATAATCCATGATGGGTAAATAATTGTTTTAGTCCAGGCCAATCAAACCATACTGTTAAAACGTTGTTAGCTAAAAAAATAAAAGTAAAAGCTAATATTGAATAGCTAAATACTCTTAAAAAAATCGGTAAATTATTTTTATCAACCATAGAACTAAAGGTTTTTTTAGTAATTTTATTTAAAAAAGGGCCCTTAGAAGGGCCCTTTTAGAATTAATTAGAAATGAATTACAATCCTAATGCTCTGTTTCTTTGAGAAATATAAGGTGAGTCAGACAAGTTTGTCCAAGCACCAATTTCTTTACGACCTTTAATAAATGCACCATGTACTTTTTTAGCAAGAGCACTATGTTGCTGTACTTCGTCGTATACTTCAGCAGCACCTTTAGCAAATGCGTCGTAAACTTTGTCGCTAAACTTCTCAAGTTTAACACCATTTTCGTTTACTAGACGATTTAATGCGGCACCATTCTTAGCATTGTATTCAGCCATTGTAGTCGTATCTGCCCAATCACAAGCAGTTTTGATTATCAATTGGTCTGATTTTGTAAGGCTTGTAAACCAAGATTTATTAACACCACATGCTAATGTTGATCCAGGTTCATGCATACCTGGATAGTAGTAGTACTTGGCAGCTTCATGAAACTTCATAGCTTCATCATTCCAAGGACCTACCCATTCAGTTGCATCAATTGCACCTGACACAAGGTTTTCATAAATTTGTCCACCAGGTAATGAAATTGGAGAACCACCAAGCTTTCCAAGTACTTGTCCACCTAATCCCGGCATACGCATTTTTAAACCTTTTAAGTCATTAGCTGATCTAATTTTCTTATTAAACCAACCACCCATTTGTACACCTGTGTTACCAGCCGCAAAACTTTGAGTACCAAAATCATCAGTTAACTCATCCCAAAGTTCTTGTCCACCAGCAAACTTAAGCCAAGCATTCATTTCAGCATATGTGAAACCGAATGGTACAGCTGTAAAGTATCCAAATGCAGGGTGTTTTTTAACCCAGTAGTAGTCAGCACCATGATACATTTGTGAGTTACCAGAAGCAACTTCATCAAATGAGTCAAATGCTTTAACTCTTTCGTTAGCAGCATAATAAGTAACTTGTATTCTTCCATCACTCATATCGCTAAGTCTTTGTACAAGCCTTTGCGCACCAGTTCCTAGACCAGGAAAATCTCTTGGCCAAGTCGCCACCATAGAAGCTTCAATTCTTTCTTTGGCAACAGCTGGAGCAGATAAAGATGTTGCAGCTACAGCAGCAACACCAGTTGCAGCAGCAGTCTTAAAGAACTTACGTCTTGAAGGTGCTTTACCCTTCAATGATTTTTTTTCTTTAATCATGTTTCTCTCCTCTATTTTTAGTATTAGTTAATTAACTTTTATAAGTTAATTATAATTGAACTTCGAAGTCCATAGTCAAAATGTTTGCGTTAACTTAAAATACAATCTGAAGTAGAACTTATTGATTTAAATCAATTTATAATCCTCATAAACACTTAAATTAAAACAAAGATAATTGAAGCTAAAAATAGCTTACTTTTTAAATACATCATAATTAAAAACTATTATCACCTTCATCTTTAAAAACATCTAATACAAACTGTATATAGTCATCTTTAGCTTTATCTATATCCTTTAGCTCATAGCTTTCACCCATCAACACAATCTTAGAAT
>JADHQX010000087.1 GCA_016777745.1 Candidatus Pelagibacterales bacterium | reverse complement strand
AGCTTCGCAAAAACCGCGCCAAAAGGTGATATTGTCACGATTTGTTTGATTGGCAAAAATGGGAAAATTATCCCGCATCTTGAAAAGGATGTTGCCGCCTATCTGATTGCGGCGATGGCAACAGCACAATTTACCGGTAAATCTGGCAAAAGCTTGGTGATCTATGCTGTGCAAAACAGCTATTTGCTGATTGGAACTGGTGACAAGCTGGCGGCGGGTACTGAGGCAGAAAATATAGGCGGAAAGCTGTTTTCGGCGCTGAACGGAACCGCGTCAAAGCGCGGTTGGCTTCCTGATCATAAATTGGACGATGCTGTTCTGGCTGATATTTGTTTTGGCGCAAATTTGGCGGCCTATCATTTTGATAGCTATTTCACGGATAAGGGCAAAGATGATGTCAGCGTTCAACTTGCTGTTGGTGGTAATGCGTTGAATGCGGACAGCGCATTAATCAAAGATCGACAGGCGCTTGCTAATGGTGTGTTTTTGGCGCGTGATCTGGTGTTTGAACCAGCTAATAAACTGTTTCCTGCTGAATTTGCGTCACGCTGCTCGGCGCTTAGCGCGCTTGGTCTTGAGGTCGAAACCCTTGACGAAGTTGCGATGGAAAAACTGGGAATGGGTGCACTTTTGGGGGTCGGGCAGGGTAGCCGGCGCGATTCCTTTATGGTGGTGATGAATTGGAAAGGCGGCGGTGATGAAGCGCCTTTTGCCCTTGTTGGAAAGGGCGTCACCTTTGACACGGGCGGCATCTCGATAAAACCTGCCAAGGGCATGGAAGACATGAAATGGGATATGGGCGGCGCAGCTGCGGTAACCGGCGCGATGTGTGCCATTGCTGGCCGGAAACTGGCAAAAAATGTTGTTGGCGTCATCGGTCTTGTTGAAAATATGCCTGATGGTAACGCCCAGCGTCCGGGTGATGTCGTAACTGCAATGTCGGGCAAGACCATTGAAGTGATTAATACCGATGCCGAGGGCCGATTGGTTTTGGCCGATGCGCTGCATTACACCGAAACCCATTTTAAACCCGAGGCAATGGTTAATTTGGCAACATTGACCGGTGCAATCATTGGGTCGCTAGGCAAGGAATATGGCGGGCTGTTTACCAATAGTGATGATCTGGCTAAACAATTGGTCGCCGCAGGCAAGGCCACCACCGAAGGGCTTTGGCAGATGCCGATGGGGCCAGCCTATGACCGCATGCTGAAATCGCATATTGCCGATATGAAAAATATCGGTGGGCCTTATGGTGGTGCGATCACAGCCGCTTGCTTCCTAGCAAGATTTGTCAAAGAAACCCCATGGGCGCATCTTGATATCGCTGGCAAGGCATGGTCGGACGCGGCAACTGCCACCGTGCCAAAAGGCGGCACTGGATACGGGGTCCGATTGCTTAATCGGTTAATTGATGATTGGCAGGGAGCCACAGTATTGGAGCAGGCCGATGAGGCTGATGGGTAAAAACAAAGCTTATGCGGCAGATTGATTTTTATCAAATAGGTCAAGCCGGATTAGAGCCGGTGCTTTTGATGCTGCTGAAAAAGACACTCGCGGTAAAAAAGAAAGCCTTAACACTATGTCCGATGCCAGCGGCAAGCGCCCTTGATGACGCGCTTTGGAGCCATGATGCCGAATCATGGATTGCCCATGGTTTGGACGATGCGGATGGTGCTGAGCATTGTAATGTATGGATTTCCACTGATATGGCTGCCAATCCGATAAAGGCAGAATTTCTGTTCTTACTTCATGGCTGTGTGCCAACAACATGGGATGGCATTGCCCGCAGTTTCTATCTGTTTGACGGGCGCTCGGATGCGCAATTGCAACAGGCGCGTGATCAATGGAAAAAATGGCAGGATCTTGGCGACAGTAACTTAGGCTATTTTTCCCAAAATGCCCAAGGCGGATGGGACAAGATGGCCTAAAGGCGGATCAATTTGCCGATGGTTGGCGGTCTTTCTACCATGCAACTGATTTTTGGCTTGTGCCATGACCGGTGCTTGCCGTATTAAGGCGGCATAGTTTCAAGCTTGAAAATTGGCGTGGCTGTGGGCCATGCCTTGTAAAACCAAAGGATGCATAATGGCTCTCGAAAGAACCTTCTCAATCATTAAACCTGATGCGACCCGCCGTAATTTGACCGGCCAGATAAATGCCCGTCTTGAAGCGCTTGGTCTTCGCATCGTTGCGCAAAAGCGGAAACAATTAACCCAAGGCGAAGCCAAAGCTTTTTATGCTGTTCACGCTGAACGCCCATTCTACAGCGACCTTGTTGCCTTCATGACATCTGGTCCAGTTGTTGTTCAGGTCCTTGAAGGCGAAAACGCTGTTCTTGCTAATCGTGAAGTCATGGGCGCAACAAACCCTGCTGATGCGGCTGATGGCACAATCCGTAAAGATTTTGCCGAATCAATCGAGGCCAATTCGGTTCACGGTTCAGACAGCCCAGAAAATGCGGCCATCGAAATTGCCTATTTCTTTGCCGGGTGTGAAATCACATCATAGACTATCTTTGATAACCATCAGAAAAGGCAGGATTTTGCCCCGCCTTTTTTTGATCTGGATAGATGCCGATAGGGGAAAGTTCAAAGCTAGATCAGCGTTGCCGCCATGATCACCAGCGTTGCGACAATCGCAATGATGCTGACTTTCGCCGCAAACATGAAATTTTGATAGATTTGAAGATGCGCCTTGCCCTGTTTGTCGAGTGATTTTGTATCCATGAAAAATGCCTTTTCCTCAAAACGTTACACTGATGGGCTGATTGACCTGCAACGCCCCAAACCGCCATATAAATCATCCTAGATTTATGACCGAATAAGCGTGGCAAATCAACTGGACATTTTGACGATTTTACCGATGCGACGAACAGTCAGGCCAAATCACGCAAGGCGCTAAAATATTTTGCATGTCTGCTGGCGCGGTGGCCAGCGGTGTTAAATGCCAGATCACTCCATTGGGTAACAGCGTCACATTCTGCGCGGCCAAGCTGAACAAAAAAAAGGGATAAATTTGATGCTCAAGCTGAAGAACGCGGCCAGCAAGTGTCTTGGCAGTGTCGGTTTCCGCAACCACCAGTGACGCTTGCAAAATCAGCGGCCCGTCATCAAGTATGGCATTCACCAGATGGATTGATACGCCATGCGTTTTAACGCCGGCATCAATGGCACGTTGATGCGTGTCCAGCCCTTTGAAAGCGGGCAATAACGACGGGTGGATATTAATCAGCTTTCCGGCAAATTGATCAACAAAAACAGACCCTAAAATAGCCATGTAGCCTGCCAGAAACACATAATTAACATGGCAATCTTCGATGGCGGATGCGATGGCTGCATCATGTGCAAGGTGATTATCAAAATCGCTTCGTTTTATCACTTTAGTTGCAAGCCCCCGCGCTGCGGCAAGGGCAATGCCATCACAATCTTTATTGCTGATCACAAGGGCGATGGTGGCATCAATTTTGTAATTTTCAATGGCATCCGCAAGACACAGCATATTGCTGCCACGTCCTGAAATGAGAATGGCAAGCCGGATCATGCCTGCCCAAGCCAGTATTCGCTATTTTCCAGAATAACAGCATCACCGTCATTACGGCTGACAAGCTTGCCGATCATCAGGGCGTCAGGCTCAGGACCATTTTTCAAGGCTTGAAGTACTGCATCAGCCTTATCGGCCTCGACATAGATGATCAGGCCGATCCCACAATTGAATGTGCGCGCCAGTTCAAAAAGTTTCATCCGGCCTTGGTCACGAAGCCAGCCGAATACCGGCGGTAAAGGTGCGGCAGCGCAATCAAGCGCGAATGCCAGCGTGTCATCATAAACGCGGGGTGGATTTTCGATAAGACCGCCACCAGTCACATGAACAATGCCATTCACACCACCCGTTGCAAGCGCGGTTGCCGCTGCCTTTTGATAAATGCGGGTTGGTGCCATCAAATGCATGCCAAGACTGCCTTGATCAGGGGCAAAGGGGGCTGGCGCATCAAGCGTGGCACCTGATATTTCAATGATTTTGCGAACTAGTGAAAAGCCGTTGGAATGAACGCCTGATGACCGGAGACCAATCGCCACATCCCCCAATTTTGGCTGGCCGGGTGACAATAATGTGCCGCGCTCAGTCGCGCCAATGCAAAAACCGGCAAGATCATATGTGCCAGCTGGGTACATGCCAGGCATTTCGGCAGTTTCACCACCAATCAGGGCGCAATTGGCCTCGATACAGCCATCGGCAATGCCGGCAATGACTTCAACAGCCATGTTGCGGTCTAATTTCCCCGTTGCAAAATAATCCAGAAAAAACAGCGGCATTGCACCTTGAGCCAAAATATCATTTGCACACATGGCAACAAGATCAATGCCAACGCCGCGATGTAATCCGGTGGTTTTGGCAAGTTCCAATTTGGTGCCAACCCCATCGGTGGCTGCAACCAGAATTGGATCATGGAAACCGGCTGCCTTGATATCAAACATGCCGCCAAAACCGCCAAGGTCGGTGCTGGCACCAACGCGTTTTGTGCGCTTGGCATGCGGGACTATATCACTAATCAGTGCATTGCCTTCATCAATATCAACACCAGTGTCGCTATATTTTAGGGATTTAGGTTGTTTTTGTCCGCTAGACATGCTGGCCTCGATTGTTAGGAATGATATAAGACTTTAAGTAGTTAGGTTTGGCAGTTTTGAAATTGACACAGAAACAACCCGCATAATAGGCATTGGACGACATGCGCGCAGCATTTATCTCTCACTTAATCAAACTATTTCGCCACCAGTCCAGACTGCTGGTGGTTTTGACGCTTGGTCTTGTCGTCAGTGAGCCGGTTCTGGCGGCCAATAATCGTTGCAATGAGCCGGTATTTGGTGCTGCTGGCGTTCATATTGACCAACGCGCCGAAAATGCGTCAAAAGCGCGCGATATGGGAATTCGCAATGCCGCAGAACGGGCCTTTGCAATTGTTCTGGATCGATTACTGCCAAGCGCTGATGGTCAAACACAATTCATGGTGGCGCATGATCTCGATGACTTTTCTGATTTCATCCATATTGTTGAAGAAAATAATCTGGAACAACGCTATATCGCGACGCTGGATTTTTGTTTTGACGCGGCGCGACTGCGCCAAGCAATGATCGCTGCCGGATTACAATGGTCGGAACTACAAAGCCCGCCCATTCTGATTGTGCCCGTTTGGAAAGGCCCAGATGGCGCGCGGGCATGGTATCGTGAAAATAAATGGCTTGCTGGTTGGTGGGATACTGTGGCGTCTTACAGTGGCTTGCTATCATTGCGCCAGCTCGGCCGGAATTTGATCAATGAACGCCAGTTTCGCGGTGAAGATTTCGCTGATGCCAATCCTGCCAAATTGGCCACTGCTGCCAGCCTTGTCGAAGCTGAACAGATAATGGTGGTGATGGCTGCCCTCGATTATGATGGCTCAAAACCGGTCATCACGATCACCGCACGTCTCTTTAATAAAAACGGCCAATTGCTGACCGATATTCTTTATGGTGATCAGGTGGTATTAACCAATCTTGATCAGGATGGTCTTGACGAAATGCGCCGGAAAATCATCGCTAAGATGGACTCAAGCTGGCATATGGCCAATCTGATTGATGGTGCTGACGCTGATTATTTACAGGTTTTCATGCCGGTGTCTTCAATCAAGGACTGGGCAAAGCGACTAACGGCCTTGAATGAGGTGGCGGTGGTTCAAAGCTATGACATCTTGTCGCTTGATACAAAAGGCGGACAGGTTGTTTTGCAGCTTGTCGGATCGCGTGAAGCCCTGGGCAATGCGCTTGCACCGCATAAGCTAGAGTTTGTCGATGATGATGGTCGTCTGCTGATCAAAGCCAAGCCAAAAAACAACTAGGGTGATGTATAGATTGACATGAAACAATTACCGCTTGAATTGCCCTTTCGCCAATTGGCTGGGCGTGCTGATTTTATTGTCAGCGATTGC
>JADHQX010000086.1 GCA_016777745.1 Candidatus Pelagibacterales bacterium | reverse complement strand
ACATCTAGCCCATCATGTAAATGTACGTCAATCTCACGCAAAACCTTCAACGCATCTTCGTCCGAATACCGTTTCCGTGCCATCCTTAAAACCTCCTGTGACCATCTAGTAATGGCATAGTTTTAGGGGGCTAAGACATAGCATCAGCGGCTGCATAAAACCTCTCAAATAATTTGTCCATTTTTCATCTCCAAAAGCTTTATTTTAATTTTCACTAATTTTTTCTGTCGTAGCCACGGCAGCTATTTATTTTTTTCCACGTTTTCTTCGTGACTGCAACATTCCGATATTGTCTTCGCCGGTCAGTTGTGAGGCATAAAACCTATCAATCATTTCTTGTGATGTCCTGGCATTCCTAGCCAAGCTAATCACATCAATATCCTCGCCATACAACAAGCGGTACATTATGCAGGTGTGGCGAAGTGAATAGATAGTGCGCTTTTCACCATTCAGTCCTTGACTGATATCCAAATTGGTAAGCAATGCGTCAAATTGCGTTTGCAAAATCTTTAGAGCGTAATCCCGAGTGCTAGCGTTTGGAAAAAACACATAGTCGTTTGCTCCAATGCCCCAACCTTGTTGTTTGTTGTAAGCGGTGAGGCGGCACGGTTGCTGGGCGACGCGATCAAAGATGTTTCCATGTCCTCAACAAAGAGTGCCACAGGCCATCTATTGGGCGCTGCTGGGGCAATTGAGGCGATTTATTCGATCAAGGCGGTGCAAACAGGCGATCTGCCGCCAACGCTCAATCTAAATGATCCTGAAGAAGCGGTCGCAGGGTTTGATCTGGTTCCACTCAAATCGCGCAATCGTACGGTGCGCAATGCCATGTCCAATTCCTTTGGCTTTGGCGGGACAAACGCGTCGTTGATTGTAGGTGAGGTGACCTGATGGTGTCGAATGCCGCTCGGTATCTGATCCGGGCGGTGGTCGCGATTGCCATGATTGCGGCGGTTGCAACTGGGGCTCTGTGGGGGTGGCAAAAGCATATTTTCAACGCCCCAGGCCCGCACGTCGCCGAAGTGTTTCTTTTGATTGAACCCGGTGACGGGCATACGGTGGTCCGGTGGGAGCTTCACCGCGCGGGTCTGATCCATAATCCCTACTATTATGATTTTGCACAAATTTTAGCTGGCGATGATTTTGTGCCAAAGGCGGGTGAGTTTCTGATCCCAGCGCGCGCCAGTCTTGCCGAAACACTCAATATTATTGATCAAGGTCGCAGCCATCAACGGCGTCTAACGGTGATTGAGGGAACGCGCGTTGCCGCGGTTATAGAGGCTCTGGGTATGAAGGCGGTGTTGAGGGTTTGGAAGTCTTTTTGGCGACCAAATATTCCAGCGAAATCTATAATTAGGGTTTTTGTGCACGCTTTGCGGAACGATCTGGCGTCTCAGGGTCACGGTTGAACGCTATGTTCGCCGCGGCGGCCCTGATGCGCGCCTAGAGCTGTAAAAACTGTCAATCTGATTAAGACCATTGCTATGGCGCCAAATTTCAGGAATATTTTTAGCATGACGTGGTGCGATGACTTCATCATCATCACTCAATGTTTGAAATGGCCTTGGCATCTTGGCCACTGGGGGATTTCAGATTATGGTAGCTTTGGATAAACCTGTGGTGCTGAGCGAACGGTTGCGTACGCAATTTGAAAACTGTGTTATGCCGCTTGACCAAGCTTGGTCGTTACCGCCGGATGCCTATGCCGATGCGGATCTCTTGGCGCTAGAGATTGAGCGGATTTTCCGCCGCCAATGGATCTGTCTTGGCCGGGCCGATCAACTGCCTGAACCTGGTACCTATATCTGTCTGGATTTTGCCGATCAGGCGATCATTCTGGTGCGCGATAAAGACGCGACCTTGCGGGCTTTTGCCAATAGCTGTCGGCATCGCGGCGCGCGGCTTGTTGATGGGGCGGGGCAACTGGCCGGTATTCGGTGTCCGTTTCACAGCTGGGCCTACAAACTGGATGGCACGCTGGTTGGGGCGCCGCATATGGAGGCGGCTCAGGATTTTTGTAAATCAGACTTTGGCCTGATCAGCCATCATCTGGCTGAGCGTATGGGGTTTGTCTTTGTTTGTCTTGGCGAGACGGCGCCAGACCTTGATGCGGTGCTGGGTGATTTTTCTGCCGTTCATCTACCGTGGCCGATCGAAACCCTCGCTTCCAAACGCCAGCGCAGCTTTGAGGTGGGGTGCAACTGGAAGGCCTTTATTGAGGTTTTCAACGAATATTACCACCTTCCCTTTGTCCATGCTGATTCGATTGACGATGTTTATCATACGCCGGATGCTGGCGATGAGGTGCGCGGTGCTTTTGCCACCCAATTTGGCAGCACGGCCGGCACCGGCGGGCTGTTGCAGACAAGCCAGCAAAACCCATTGCCGCTGATGCCCGGGTTAACTGGCCGCGAAGCGGCAGGTGTGCGCTATACATGGCTGTTTCCCAACATGACCTTTGCCGCCGGAGTTGATGCGCTGTGGATTTACGAAGCCTATCCGCTGGCAGTGGATCGTTGTCTGATCCGTCAGACCGCATGCTTTCCCCCAGAGACAGTCAATCACAGTGATTTTGACGCGCGAGTTGAGGCTTATTACCATCGCCTCGATGCCGCGTTGGCTGAGGATATTCCGGCTCTGGTTAATCAACAGCACGGCTTGTCCAACCCTGCGGCCCGGCAAGGGCGGATTCAACCTTTGCTGGAACCGAATGTCGCGCGGTTTGCCAATTGGTACGCAAAACAGATGATGGCCTAGCAGCACAGCAAGGAGACACCAGACATGGAAAAAGTTCAGTTTACCCAAATGAAGCATGGCACTGCAGAAGAATATGGTTTTTTGCAGCACCATGAACTGGCCTATGCACAGCAAACCGGCGCCAGATTAACCGAGGCGTTAAGCAGCCTGAATGCCAGCTTTTCGGGCTATCAGGTGACACGGTTTCAGCATTCCTTGCAAACAGCGACGCGGGCATGGCGTGATGGTGCTGATGTCGATTGGATTGTGAGCGCCCTTTTTCATGATATCGGTGACTTTTACGCGCCCTATGATCACGACAAATATGCGGCGCTTATTTTGCGCCCCTTTATTCGTGAACAATGCCGGTGGTGCGTTGAAATGCATGGTGAATTCCAGTTGATTTACTATGGCCAGTTTTACCAAGGCCACAATCAGCACAAGCGTGAGCGCCATCGCGGGCATGTGTTTTTTGAGGATTGCGCAGACTTTTGCGAACGCTGGGACCAAGCCAGCTTTGACCCCGATTATGAAACGCTACCACTGACATTTTTCACGCCGTTTATCGACGAGGTTTTTGCCAGACCGCCTTATGATGACGCGGTGATGAAAGCTGCGCCACAACCGCTGGTTAATGCTGAAGTTGCGCAAACCCGCCAATCTTCTTGACCGCCATCCAAACCTATGAGGTTAAGCGCGGGTGTTTTCTTAAAATCACATAATGCGGGAGCGCAATGATGCAGCAGCAGAGCCAGCTCGGCATCGAATGGAGCGGGGCAACGGGCGATCAGGTGAAGCGGTTGGACGCGATCATCACCGATTATTTTGCTTACAAATTGACCGCATACCCCGCCTTGAAAACATTGTGTGAGGACGCGCCAAACTTTGCCATGGCACATATGTTGAAGGGGTATTTGCTGTTGTCGATGGGGACGCAGGCAACGGTGCCTGGTGGCAGAATATACCAAGTGCCTACAGAGGCATGATCACCATAGATGGCAAGCGCACGACTGAGTTTGATTATGGTCGTCTTCATCCGACAATGCTGTATGCCCAAGAATGTATGACGCTATCAGGAGATGCTTATGACATTGGTATTGGTGATGAACACAGAGACGTCATCAAGCAGCTATTCAATGCGATGGTCCAGATGAAGGAACCACAGGATAGACCTCCACGTGATGTGAGGTTCAGTCAGACAGGCAAGACATGGAAACAGCTACGTGACCTAATTCTGGAAAGACACGAACCTATTAAAGACAAGTTCTTTTGCGGCATGGGCAATAGGCTACAGTATGAAGATAGTCAGATTGCTGAAAAGGTGATGTTATACTTTGCCAAGCAGGACATTGCTGTACTGCCTGTTCATGACAGCTTTGTTATTCAGAGAAGTTTGCAGCCTAAACTGATTGATGCCATGAGTGAGGCTTTCAGCCAGCATTATAATGTTCCAATCGATATGAAGGATGGTGCCAAGTTTGTTGCTTTGGACATTGGTCTACCAGATGAAGTTGAGGTTGAATCAATCGTCACTCATATGGCAGAGTTTGATGGATGGTGGCAGAGGAATGAGTAGATGCACGAGTTTGTAAAACTGATAATTGTTCTTTCTCTGACTCTCGTATCGTTGTCTGCTAAAGCTGAAGACAGGATACATGGTAATGCCGCTCGTTGCGCAATCGCCGAAGATAAAACTTATGTTCTCAAGCTTGTCTTCACTGCAAGTGGTTTCTTCCGCACTGCTTCTCTGACAAAAATGAAAAGGCTGCTTGAGACAATTAACACCATGCCAAAAATTGAATAAGCGTTTGGCACTTCTCCAAAAAGGAAGAAACCCCAAGCCCCCGCAAGGAATAACAGTGAATATTCAAATGGCGCAACTACTGATGGTGTGCCGATTCTGTAGGCAGATGTCAAAAGAAGCATTCCAGTGCTTCCAATTACCGCCACCATACAGATGATGGACAAAACATGACTGTCTGCAAAACTCCATTGTCGGACGACATACCCCGCATAAGGAAGATCAATCTCATCTAAACCAAGTATATACAACACAAGGCTGGCAACTCCTGCGAACAATGCTGACCCAATGTAAAGATGGAGCATTTGCTGCCAAATGGTGTCCTTTTCCTTTGTGTACCTCGCAATCATCATTGAGATAGAGTAAGTCAAAGCTGTGAAAAGAGGAAAAATGGAGATAACACTAAACCCATCGGCTGACGGTTGGATAATAAACATTACTCCTATAAATCCAATTATCATCGCAGCGACCCGAAACATGCCGACTGTCTCTTTCAATACAAGTTTTGAGATTGCAGTAATGAAAAGTGGACTCGCAAAAAACAATGCCGTCGCCTCCGCCAACCTCATATGACTTAAAGCAAAATAAAAACACAAAAAACCTACGAAAAATAAGACAACCCGGGATGCAGCAAGAAACGGATAGGAAGATGATATCGTTAATTGTCTCCCAGTAAGTTTAACAAAAATTGAAATCACCAACGCTCCAAAAACTCCTCTCATCGTCAGAACTTGAAGCAATGATCCTCCATCTGACAATTGCCGAATTAGCACATCCTGCACACTAAAAATCAGCATCCCAGCTAGGATGAACAACGCACCCCGGAAGTCGTCAGAGACCATAGAAAATTTCCCTTATAGAGTGCTAAAGATTTTGGAGATGGTGCTCTTGTGCAGGTTTATTTGCAAGTCATTATTATCAATTGATACAGTCGTTTAGTGAACAATTTATATTCCAAAAATGACGAATAACAGAAAGTCTTATAGTCCTAAAAAGTTATGATCAAGTGAAGACCACCCCATGACACAAATGACAGGAATGACAGATAATCCATAAACCTCTGTCATCTGCTCTCACGTACGACTTTTCACTTTCTTTGTCATTCCTGTCATTCCTGTCATCACCATTATAAAAGATCACAAATACCTTCACTCGTGTTAGGCATCGGCTTTGCCAAAACACGTTTATGAGCATTTTAGTGATCCATGTAAGTGCCATTAAAGGCAATTGAATGTGGTTTACACTGTCAGTGACTGATCTGTGTAATTGTGCATGTATATATACGTATGGCATGGGGGGTGGATCGTGCATGGGACATGTAAGTGATGATAGATACGTGTCTTGTTGAGATTGTTAATGCATCTAGCTGTAGCACCTAAGTGCCATATCTAACTGTATTCAGAGTTAGATGAATATCACCTACATACCCACTTACCCTATACTCAGATGAAACTCTAAAACACCTATCTGTGTAGCTGTAGAAGTATATATACGCACATGCCCCCACTGGCCCCTGCATGGGG
>JADHQX010000085.1 GCA_016777745.1 Candidatus Pelagibacterales bacterium | reverse complement strand
GCACTTCAAACTATAAGATGCCAACGCCAATGTTTAACGTTATAAATGGCGGCGCCCACGCTAATAACAAACTATCTTTTCAAGAATTTATGATTATTCCTGTTAATAATTATAATTTTGCCGAATGTTTAAGAAAATCATCTGAAGTTTTTCATAATTTAAGATTAATTATTGACGATAAAGGTTTTTCAACTTCTGTTGGTGATGAGGGTGGGTTTGCCCCTGACTTAAATTCTGAGACTGAAGCTCTTGACCTAATATCTATAGCGATAAAAAAGTCTGGATATAAACTTGTTGATGATTTTGTTTTTGCACTTGATGTTGCTTCTACTGAATTCTACAAAAAGAATAATTATAAATTAATAGCTCAAAAGAATCCCTTTACTTCAGATGAATTCGCAATTTTTTTAAAAAAAATGTGTAATAAATATCCAATTGCATCAATTGAAGATCCAATGGCTGAAGACGATTGGGTGGGATGGTCAAATTTGACTTCTGTAATTGGTGATAAAGTACAAATTGTAGGTGATGATTTATTTGTGACTAACATAGATAGACTTAAAACTGGCATTAAAAAGAATTCCGCTAATTCAATTTTGATTAAGTTAAATCAAATCGGTACACTAACAGAAACTATTGAGTGCATAGAACTAGCTAAAGCAAATAAATTTGAGACAATTATATCTCATCGTTCTGGAGAAACTGAAAATACTTTTATTGCTGACTTATCGGTTGCTTTGAATTGTGGTCAAATAAAAGCTGGTTCTTTGTCAAGATCAGATAGAATGGCAAAATTCAATCAATTACTTCGAATTGAAGAACTTATGAATACTAAAAAAACTATGAAAAACAATAGGTTTTTTTAATTTACTTATCTTTTAGCAGAACAAACAGAGTCCAAATCCTTTAATTTTCTCTTTTTTATCTATTTAGAATCATAATTATTTGACTGATTCGTTTGAATTTGATTCTCTAATATTTATGAGTAAATTGAATTTAGCTAATAGTGCTTTTAAAAAATATTATTTATATTTATTAAGCCCCTTATTGCTTTTTTATATAGTTTTTCATCTTATTAATGGGAATAATGGGTTACTTGCACACGTTTATTTAGATGAGGAAATTAGAAACCTTGAAATAAACGTCAAGTCTATATCTAAAGATAGTGAAATTATTCAATTCAAGATAACTGAGCTTCAAAAAAATAATGATAGTGATATTAGAGATGAAATGATTAGAAAAGTTCTTAATTTTTCTCAAGACAATGAATATACAATCATCTTTGACTAATTAATCTTCTTGAAAATATTCATTTTTGATCTATTTTTCAAATGTGTCTTCTCAAATAAAATTATCCAAGTCATTATTGAGACGTAATTACGCTTCAATACCTGGTCTTCATAAGCCTGAATGGTTAAAGGTAAAAATATCTAACTCAAATATCAATCAACTTACAAAGGATATTGTCAGTATAAATAGGCTTACAACCGTTTGTGAGGAGGCAGCCTGTCCAAATATTCATGAATGTTGGTCAAAAAAACATGCTACATTCATGATATTGGGTGATACTTGCACTAGATCTTGTACTTTTTGTAATGTTAAGACTGGCATGCCTGAGGATATTGATATATTTGAACCGGCAAGAGTTGCAAATGCTGTTCTTAGCTTAAAACTGGATCACGTAGTTATAACCTCAGTTGATAGAGACGATTTGCCTGATGGTGGGGCTTTACAGTTTGCTAAGGTTATTAATTCAATAAAAAAGAAATCACCATTAACAACTATAGAAATTTTAACACCAGATTTTTATAAGAAATCTAATGCTTTAGATATATTAAGCACTTCACCATTTGAAATTTTCAATCATAATATGGAAACGGTCAAAAGACTCTATAGAGACGTTAGACCCGGAGCTAACTTTATAAGATCTTTAACTTTGCTTAAGAAAGTAAAAGTTATAAATCGTAAGATATTTACTAAATCTGGCATTATGATTGGTTTAGGTGAAGAGTACGATGAAATATTAAGTGTAATGGATTCTTTGTTAGATAATGATGTTGATTTTTTAACTATTGGACAATATTTAAGGCCAACCAAATTTCATCATCCCGTAATTCATTATCATCATCCTGACTACTTTAAACAACTTGAATATGATGCTTACAAAAAGGGTTTTAAGCTTGTTTCCTCAAGTCCATTTACCAGATCATCATTTCATGCGGACGATGATTTTAAGAAACTTAAAGCTTTAGTTGCTTAATGTATGCCTAAACATAGTGAGAAAAAAATAATCAAATACACTGCGTTACAAATGTTTGATTTGGTAGCGGACATAGATAGCTATCACTTATTTTTACCTTGGTGTAATAACTCAAGAATTGTTAAAAAAACTAAATCTGATGCTGATATTGAACATTTGATAGCAGATTTAGAGATTGGTTATAAAAACCTAGTATATATTTATAGAAGTGACGTCTCATTAGATCGTAAAAATTTATCTATAAATATTAGCTTTATTCATGGTCCTTTTAAGCATTTAAAAAGTAGGTGGAACTTTAAAGAGCTAAATAATAATACATGTGAAATTGATTTTTTTATTGATTTTGAGTTAAATATTGGTGTCTTCAATATTTTAATAAGTAGGTTTTTTAACAAAGCTTTCAATAAAATGGTTAGTTCATTTGAAAATAGAGCTAGTCAAATTTATAAGACTTAATAATTTCAATAAATTGACTAAGCGCATAACTTACAGATTTTTTCTGTATTTTTAATCTGTTTTTTAAATTAAAATTCATCTTATTTGTAATGTATATTATATTTTTATTAGTTTCTTTTATGCCAAATGTAAAATAGACCGTTCCAACAGGATTGCTCATTGTGCCACCATTTGGTCCTGCTACACCAGTTATTGATACAATTATATTTGATTTAGTTTTTTTGTATAACCCTTTAGCCATTGCCACAGAAGTTTCTTTACTGACTGCTCCATATGTAGCTATTAATTTCTTATCTATATTTAAAAGCTTTACTTTGGCTGTATTCGAATATGTCACAAAACCTGAATTAAAAATAGTCGATGCCCCAGACTGTTCAATTATTGAAGAACTTAATAATCCACCTGTACATGACTCTGCTACGGATATATTAAAATTATTTTTACTTGATAATTTGATCAATAAAGAAACTTTGTCTTTAATCATAGAGCTAGAAAATATTTGAAAATGAATACTACAAATAAGGCGTATATACCAGCAACTATATCATCCATAATAACACCATGAGCACCAGTTAGCTCTTCAGCTTTATTTGCAGGATAAATTTTATAAATATCAAATACTCTAAAGGATATAAAGGCTACTAAAATTAAATAATGCTCATTTGTAGAACCTATTATAAATAAAGGTATCAACTGTCCAAGAACTTCATCAGATATTACTTCAGAGGGATCATCTTTATCGGTGTTTTTTAAGTATAGATTTGTAAATATATATGTAAATATCAGATATATAAAAAAAAAGATTAATATAACTAAATTGCCTAAATAATTTAAGTTATACCATAATATGATAGCCAACATTGATCCTAAAGTGCCTGGTGCAATAGGAGATTTTCCTAAGTAGAAACATGTTACAAAAATTTTAGCTATTAAGTTCATAAAGTTATTTTCTAACTGTTGTTGTTATCCAGCAGCTAATAGCTTTTGAATTTCCAATTAAGCCTAAATAGTCAGTAGTCTTAGCTTTTATGTTCAGTTGATTATTTTTAAGCTTTGTTAGTTTTATTATATTTTTTTTAATTTTATCTTTATAAATTTTAAGGTTTGGTGTCTGACATATAATTGTCATATCAATATTTGATATTGTGTAATTTGTTTTACTTAGTATTTCTATTATTTTTTTAAGAAATATAGAAGACCGTGCATCTTTAAGTTTCTTATTAGAAGATGGAAATAATGTACCAATGTCTTTCTTACTTACTGCTCCTAAGATTGAATCACATAATGCATGCAAAATTACATCACCATCAGAGTGCCCTGATAGTTTTTTATCTGATTTAATTTTAACTCCACCTAACATGATGCCGTCGCCAGGAACTAGTCTATGCACATCAAAACCATTACCAACTTTAAATGAAATATTGTGAGTATTTAATTTTCTAAATAATTCTAAGTCTTCCTTGTTAGTTATTTTAATATTATCTATTTCACCCTCTATATATTTACCACTACTGACATTATATAATTCGACTAGCTGTGCATCATCAGTTATCTTATCTTTAAAACTATATAATTCTGATATTTTAAGAAATTTAAAAGCTTGAGGTGTTTGTGTTGTTATAAATGTTTTTCTATTGTGTGTTTTAACTTTTTTACCAATCTTCTTTTTTAAAGTTGAATCAATATTTAAATAGGGGATCACAAAATTAATATTTTTTTTATGAATACTATTCTTAATATTATTTATTAGTTTAGTACTAATATTGGGTCTAGCAGCATCATGTATAAGTATATTTTCTGGAATTTTGTTTAAGCTCTTAATATATTCAATTGAATTTTTAACACTTTGTTTTCTGGTAGAGCCATTTATTATAAACTTATGAGACGTATATTTTTTATATTTATTCAACTCAATTTTATTTAAATTAGCTATAGGTAAAACAATTAGCAGCCTATTTTTACCATAGCATTCCAAAAATTTATTTAATGTGTGCTCTAAAATAGAATATCCATTTACTTTAACAAACTGCTTTTCCTTTGACTTGTTAAGTCTAGATCCCTTGCCACCCGCTAAAATTACAACAATTGATTTCATATAATAATGATTAATTAATGTTGTTTTTATAGTATATTAATCATCTTTGACAACATGCATAATCAGAAACATTAAATTATATATTAATTATACATATGTTTAACAAAATTACCCAGAGAATGCTATCTAGTTGGCGTATTACGCTATTTTTATTTAGTGCCTTTGTATTGATATTTGCGTCTTTCTTTATCTTGATTAATCAACGATTAACAATAACAAGTAATAGTAATATTGATGAGCTTTTAATTTTATTGTCAGCACTTTTTATTCTTACAATTTTAGTAATATTTATATATCTTGCTTATAAAATAATTGTTCCAATAAATAAGAGAAAAGTAACCTCGTTTAATAATAAATTTTCGCTTTATTTTATATCTATGGCACTTACGCCAGCTATTGTAGCTGGTATTTTAGGTTTGGTGTTAGTAAACTTTGGTATCAATGATTGGTTTAATGACAAAATTAAATCTGTAATTAATAATTCAGTTAATGTTGCAAAGGGTTATGTGGATGAACATAACAATTCAATTAAAAGTGACATATACGCTATGTCGCATGATTTAAATAGAAATTATAATGTATATATAAATAATAGATTTAAATTTGAAAAATATTTTGAAGAGCAGTCAATTATTAGATCGTTACCTGAAGCATATTTAATTAACAACAGAGGTGAAGTTTTAATGAGTAAAAATTACACACTTTACACTCAATACTATCAACCTAATATTACAGCAATGAATAGAGCTGCAAATGGTGAGATGTCTATTATGACCTCTACAAAAGTTAATAAAGTATATGCTCTAATTAAATTACCAAACTTTATAAATGCATATTTGTACGTAGGAAGACCGCTAGACCCAGATGTAACTAAAGCCTTCAATGACACTAAATCAGCAGTAAGTGAATACTCTGATCTTGAGCGAAATAGGACGCAAATTGCTATAGTATTTATGTTAATCTATATATTAATAATATTAATATTAATTTTTATTTCCACTTTAATTGGATTAAGATTTGCTAAAAGAATTGTTGAGCCTATTGCAAATGTTATAGATGCAACAGACTCAATTAAAAAAGGTGCATTTGATATTAGTTTACCAGAGACAAATGAATTTATTGAATTAAATCGACTTACAGAATCTTTTAACGCAATGAGTTCAGAGTTGTCAATTCAAAGAAATCTATTAGCTAGTTCAGAAAAACATGCTGCTTGGTCTGAAATAGCAAAAACTATAGCGCATGAAATAAAAAATCCACTTACACCAATACAACTTTCAAATGATCGTATTAGAAAAAAGCTTTTATCGAATGATATAACGGATCCAGTTATAATTGATTGCCTAAATAT
>JADHQX010000084.1 GCA_016777745.1 Candidatus Pelagibacterales bacterium | reverse complement strand
CACCCATGAAGCTCAAGCAACCTTCCACGTCCATGACTTTCTCAGTGCTTGACTTTAATATCCTTGGATTGTATATTATAGCAGGTTTTGAAATTGTGTCAAACGACTCGTGTCCTATCGCGAAGAATCTTTTGGTAATCCCTATCTGGTTGGCGGCCAATCCCAATCCTTTCTCGTCTTCCATGCATTTTATCATCTCGTGTTCAAATTTCTCTAGGTCTGCGTGGTGTTCTATGGTATCAGTCTTCCAGTCCCATGGTGTGCTCACTTGTTCCAGTGTGTAGTGTGGATAGTGGAACAGCTCTATCATTTGATCACCTCCACCTCTGACTCTGTTTCTATCACCACCCTCGCACCACAACTCAGTATGGGTTTGTCGTTGCCCCCGTATCGCATCCGGCTTGGTCCTTTGATTTCCACCTCATGGCAGTAGGTGTTCTTATTACCTTGCTTGATTGTTATCACGGGATCGTTGGCATCGTTCTTTTTGTTTGCTCTGATCACGTGCTGGTTCACGTGTATATATGTTTTCTTTTTCTTCATTATAGGTCCTTTATCTTCTTCAAGTCTGCGGCACTCAGTTGTGGGATCAGCACGTGTATCTTGACGTAAAGATTACCCCGTATTCCCGTGGTCTTGTGTACGGGCATTCCCCTGCCCCTGACCATGAGCAGTGTGCCTGGTTGTGTGCCACTCGGTACGTTGACCGTTATCACACTGTCCTCCAATGTCTTCAGTTGTATCCGGTGTCCACGAACTGCCTGGAAGCAGTCGATGGTCTTGTCCGTGTACAGGTCATTGCCCTTGCGTGTGTACCCGTCTGAGTCCAGCACACTCATCTGCACCATCAGGTCACCACGTGGCACGTTCTTGATGGAATCGTCACCCATGCCCGCGTACTTGAATGTGACCCCGTGTTGCACACCCGCGGGGATCTTCACTGTCGCGAATTCTTCCCTGCCACTTGGTAGTTTGTATGATATGGTCTTCTCGTCATTGGTCATGGCCTCTTTGATGCTTATGGCCATCCTCACGTTCACACTCCTGTTGCCCTGTTTGACGTTCCTGAATATGCGTTCGTCACCGTTCCTGCCTGTGAAGTTGAAGCGACCGTTGAAGTCCATGTCCCCACCCTGTCCGAATCCTGAGAAGATGTCGCCGAAAATGTCCTCGTTGAAGAACGGGTGCTGGGCACCTCCCATGCCACCTCCGAACTTCCGCATGGAGTCGTAGTCGTGTCGTTTCTGTGAACTCTTCAGTGTGTCGTGTGCTTCGTTGATCTCTTGGAATTTTTCCTGTGTGCCGCCCCTGTCTGGATGGTGCTTCTTTGCGAGGTCCTTGAATGCCTTGGTTATCTCCGCACTCGTGGACTGTTCATTCACACCTAGTATGTCATAATAATTCTTCATTGCAGTAATTGTACACTAGATCTACCATCTGTCAACGCTTGTCTGTGTTCAATGCCATTGCCCATATGGTAAGACTGATACGCTCCCCCTCTGTTGGTGACGTGGCCCTGTGCCTGTCGTGTGGACTGAATATCACTGCTTGACCCTTTTGAAGTGCTGGAATACTTTTGTTCTCCAACTCTATCCCACTTCCGTTTGCAGACTGGAGTTCACAGGTGAGTGTGAAGTGTCTTATGTGTGTCCTGTGTTTTGGCCAGGTATCAACATGCCAGTCGTATTGTTCTCCTGGTCTGTAGAATGATATCTGTGGATCCTGTATCCAGTCTATCACTGGCTCTATGGTGTTGAACATTTTTATCCATTCCTCCCAACGTGAGCTGTCCTTGTACCAAGCGATCCTGTTGTTCCTTATCGTGGACTTGCCCAGTGTGGTTCCTGCCTGAATCTTGTCCTGTGCGTATCTGATCAGCTCGTCGCACTCGTCGTCCGTAAGGAATTGGAAAGGTTCGTACAGTTTCATGTACTAGTAATTATTTGCTTGATTTTGCTCTCGATCCAGTGTAGAGTCCGAACCAGGCCGCCCCAGCACCAACCACGATCGATACGAGACCTGACTGTTCCATGGTGGGAGCAGATAGATCCATGTACCAGATCACAACCTTGTACAGTAGGAATATGTAGGTCGTGATAAACACTCTTGGGAATATTCTCCAACTGTCCACTGCTCTTGCTAGGTCAATTAAACCCTGGTACCTGTTCTTGCTACTGTCATGCACGTTGGTGTCCACGTCAAGCTCTATGTTGATCTTTTTCTTCTGAACCAATTTGTCTTCATTTAAATGGCTTACCATTATTTCACACCTTTAATTTTAGCGTCTCTTTTTCTGTGACCATTCCAAGCAACAAAGCCACCGATTCTTAATGACCAGTACGCTAGGTAGTTCATAGAATAGAAACCGTTGACGATTATATTGATGTCTCTGAAGATCTCATCTGCTCTCTTCTGATCTAACTCACCCATTGTCTTTTTCTTGTTTGCTTCAAGCAGTGTTTTGTACTTGTATGCGTAGTCATGTACTAGTCCACCCATTAGCAAAACACCAACTGGAGAGAAGAACGTTCTTAGGAACTTTGGAATACTTGCACCATCAAATTGGAAACCTGCTGGGATCACATAATCTTTTCCGTCTATGTTGTACTTCCAGTCATCTGTAAGCACCCAGTTTCTTGTTGATAGCAACCACATGATGATTGCTCCCCAGAATCCTTTGCCCTTTGTTTTGATCGGCACTGGTTGTAACTTCGGCATTCCTTTGAAGTTGAATTTTAAGTTTGGTTTTTGTTTTTTGTCAAATACATTGATGATAGCGGCGATGATCACGACTGCGATAAGCACAGTCCATTGCCAAAATTTCATTGCTAGTGTTATTATTAGTTCCATAAGTCTCCTCGTTTATGTGCGTATTTATTCGATCGCACCTTTGACAACACCTGCTTCTACCAGTTTCTTCCTGTTCTTCATGTGTTGTTTCTGCACGTCCTCTTTGGCTCCGCCAAAGTAAGACACTGCGTGACCCTCTTTGCACATTATCTGTGACACTTGTTTGCCGTCTATCAAGAAATCTCCAAGCACACGTCCAAACTTGCCCTTCATGTCCTCGCCTTTCTTGCTGATGGTTGTCTGCAACACGGGGTTTGGTCCCAGCAATGATTTCAGTTTTGCCTTCGCGGCCAATCCAAATTTCTTCTCGATCTTGTCTCTGGTCCTTGATTCTGGCGTGTCTATGCCCATGATCCTCACACGTTCATTCATCTGCCATATGCCGAAGCCTAGGTCGATGTCCACGTCCACCGTGTCTCCATCTACCACCCTCTTCAATTTAGTTCTGTACGTCCACATCTTTTTTCTCCTCTGTTCCTTCGTAGTATTTCTTGTATTCCTCAAGTAGGCTATTTGTTTCTTGTAATTTCTGTCTGATCTGTGCGAAGTTCCTTGCAAGTACTTGGTAGTCTTTGTCCGTGATTCCAAACAGCACTGGGTCTATTCCTGCTTCTTCAAGTTTCTTGAATACTTCCTCTGCGTTCTCACTGGTGATGATGTGCCAGTAGATCTCCTCCATCTGTAGTGGTGTTGGCATTGGGTAGTTCAGTTTCTGCCTGGGTTCCTCCACAGAGAATATCTTGATCTTCTTCTCACCGCCTATGCTACAACCGGTCAGCAGTATGATCAGTGCTAGTGCTAATATTTTATTGGAATGGTACATAATTTGGGTTGGCCAAACTTGGGCACTCTGGGTTGATTTCTGATTTCAATGTTGCTTTTAATTCCGCTTCTGTGTGTTCGGCGCCTGATGCCAACTCGATGCATCTCGCGGCATTCTTACCACCACCGTTGACGATCCTTTCGATCGCTTTGGTTCTCTCTATTGCTAACTTACCGATGTCTCTGTTCTTCTTCGTGAACCTCTTGTCTAGGTCTTGTAAATCTTTTTTGAACGTGTTGATGAGTGTGTTCAACTTCTTGTTGCTTTCCAGTATGGCAGTGAAGTCCGCCTTCTGTTGTTCCAACACCTTGTTCTGTTCGGTGATTGCGGTTTCCAGTTTGAATTGATTGGCCTTGAGCGTGGCGTTGTCAGCACGTAATTTCATCACGTAGATGCCCGCACCCGCTATGCCGGTGATTAACATTATGGCTATCGCCATCTTGATCGTTGAAAACATAATAGTAGTATTTATTGGATAAGACCGGGCTTGTAGACGGTTTTACCGTTTTCCTTCATGGCAGTCAGTGATTGCTTACGATTGCCCTCTGACTTGTATGAAACATGTACCCAACCCGAGTCTGGTATGCCTGGTGTGTAGAATTCTAAAATAAGTTGATCGAAGTCTAGGTTGGATTCTATCCATTTGGCCACATCGTAGTTGCCTGTGCCTGGACATTCTATGTCCACTGCTTCGCCTTTGCAGTGTTGTGAGTTGCTTGAACCACCTACCGCTTCGTTCAGTGCCGGTCCCCTGTATCCTGAGTTGATCACTGTGACACCAAAGTTCTCTCTGACTCTCTGCACCACGTTCCTGAACAGTGCCGCCGCATTGGCTAGGTGTTCTTCGCCTGGGGTGTTATCAAGACCTTTCCTCGTGGCTGTCTGGCTTTTGGTGAATTCTGCTAGTGTGAAGTTTGTGCTTAATCTCATACACTTATTTATCAATAAGTGTGTGTATTATGTTACCAGCCTGATTTGCTCATCAATGCAGACTCACCACCCTTGCTGAAGATGAATCTGTCTTCTGTGGTCTTGGTGATCTGGTATGGTCCGAAGTACTTGGTAAGGAACATGCATTCCGCCATGGCTGATTCGTCCAATCTGAACGCTTTTACTTCATTCATGATCAAGTTGGTGTTGCCAAATGCATGTAGTTCGAACCTCAGTGTGTCCGCGTTACGTTTCTTTATTTCCACCATGTTGTTGTCCAGTTTGAATTCCATCATCTGGAACTTGTCAAAGAAGGTCTGAGTCTCTTCCAATTTCATCCCATTGATCTTCTGTGTGTAGGCTATCGCCGTCCTGGGCAGTATGTCCGCCAGGTTCTTGGCCGAGGCCTCGAATGGTGTTACATTCTTGTGGTATGTGAATTCGAATATATCTATGTTTGTGAGATTCTTCAGATCGTCTAGGAACTTCCTGATGTGTTGGTCCACTTTCTCCACTCTAGCGAATTCTACGAAGACCCTGTGTTTGCCGTCCGCTAGTGTTCCTGGGGTCGCATCTGCGTCCAGCACTTCCTTGTATCCTGTTTCCGCGAAACGTTCTAGGTCCTTGGCAGGGGCCATGCCGTCCACTGTGAATGCCAGCACCATGATGTTCATGTCTTCGCCCATCTTGGACTTGAACTGGTCGACCGAGAATCGTTTTGAAACGACTCCGTCTAGGTCACCGGCCTTCAATCCCTCTTTAACTATCTGCATCTAGTGTATTTAGATCCCCGGATGTCATGCCCATGTCATCCTGACTCGTGATCTCGTCCTTGCCGTGTTTGAAGTTACCAATCAGTTCCTTGGGCATCTTTATCTCCACCACCCATATGTCATGTGCGTCGATCTTGCCTTTGGTCGTGCCTGGTCTGTAGTCCTCTGGAGATTTGATCTCTCTGGGTTTGAATAATTCATCTTTCTGGTAGGTCACCTTGCAACCCTTGTCCAACAATCTCTTGCCACCCGCTGGGTTGGGCATCTTGTCCGCTGGCCACATGAATGAACACGTCACGAAGTGTCTGGAATCCACAGGACCTGAAAGCAATTCACCTTCCTCCCAGTTCTCGAAAACGTATACATCCAACTCGTCGACGACCCTCTCGAAATCTTTAAGGATCCCTAGGGTAGGTCCCACCGAGTACAGTGATTGTACGTTTTTGATTATGTCTAGAACATCATGCATAGCCAAGTGTTATTTATCCATTATAACTGTGTTGTAAAATATGCATACTTAATCTGGACGACGGATAGTAAATAATAGTACATGAGTCGAAAACAAAGACGAATCAAAAGACAATCCAACATAATCAAGTTCGAGGAACATATTGCGGAGAAGATACACACTGCCAACCCTGTGGCACGTACACCACAGCAACAGGAGTACTTGGATCTGCTGATGCAGTATGACAAGAGGATCATAGTGGCACTAGGTCCTGCTGGAACTGGTAAAACCATGTTGGCAACGTGTAGAGCCATCCAGAGGATGCAGAAAGGTGAGATCGACAAGATAGTGATCACCAGACCTGCCAGTTCCGTGGATGAGGAACACGGTTTCTTGCCCGGTGA
>JADHQX010000083.1 GCA_016777745.1 Candidatus Pelagibacterales bacterium | reverse complement strand
CCTTCATCAATATCACACACAAATACCTTGGCACCTCTTTGATCTAAAACTTTAGCAGTTGCCCAGCCAATTCCGCTAGCTCCAGCCGATATAACAATTTTTTTATTTTTTAGTATCACTCAACTTAGCAATCAATCGCATTATTACGCTGCCAGTCATATGCTGATAACTCAGACTGAGCTGAGTATTCTTTTAGCTCTCTTTTCTTAAGCTTTACAAAGTTAGATACAACTTTTGATGAAAAAGCATTTTTTGCAACATCACTATTTTGGAAAAGTTTTATTGCACTATCAAGGTTTGTTGGTAATTTTTTTACTCGTTTAACTTTATGCCCCTCAGTGTACATATTAATATCAAGTCTCTTACCAGGCTTACGGTTATTGTTAATTCCATCAAGGCCAAGAGCTAATAAACCAGCCTGAAGTAGATAAGGATTTGCCGAACCATCAGCATGTCTTACTTCGAATCTTCCAGTATCAGGGATTCTAATCATATGAGTACGGTTATTACCTGTATAAGTTACAGTGCTTGGTGACCAAGTAGCGCCTGATAATGTATTGGAAGCTCCAATTCGACTATAACTATTTACTGATGGATTGAATAATGCTGAAAAACAATCTGCAGATTTCATTATTCCACCTATAAATGAATACCCAAGTTTTGATAATCCTAATTCACCTTCGTTATCTTCAAATAAATTTTTCTTTTTTTTCATGTCCCAAACTGAAACATGTGCGTGACACCCATTGCCTGTTAAATTTGGAAAAGGTTTGGCCATAAACGTTGCTCTTAAACCATGTTTTTCTGCAATTGATTTAGCCATAAATTTAAAAAAAACATGTCGATCTGCAGTTGTGAGACAATCTGCATAGTGCCAGTTCATTTCAAATTGTCCGTTAGCATCCTCATGATCATTTTGATAAGGTTTCCATCCCAATCTTAACATCGCATCGCATATTTCTTTGATAACATCATATCTTCGCATCAGCATTGATTGATCATAACAAGGCTTTGAAGCTACATCTCTTGGATCACTTATTTCTGTACCATCTTCGCTAAGCAAAAAGAATTCACATTCAACCCCTGTTTGCATGACCATATTTTTTTCTGCTAATTTTTTGATTTGTTTTTTTAGAATTACACGTGGTGCCTGTTCAACAATTTTTCCATCCATATACAGATCACTTGCAAGCCAACCAATTTCTGGTTGCCATGGTAATTGAATTAAACTGTCCGGATCAGGTATAGCTAACATATCAGAGTCTGCAGGTGACATATCAAGATAAGTTGCAAAGCCTCCAAATCCAGCTCCATTTTTTGCCATCTCATTGATAGCTTGTGATGGCACAAGTTTTGCTCTTAAAACACCAAATAAATCTACAAAACTAACTAAGAAGTATTTAATTTTTTTCTGAGAAGCAATTTTTGATAAGTTTACACTCATAATAGGTTTAATTATGCTTCTTCATTTCAAAAAAAACAATACATAAATTGAGTATACTTTAAATCAATTTTCTGGGACTAGACGTCTACATTAATTTCCGCTAACATTTATTTCTGATATATTTTATCAGATAACTCAGTTTTTTTTGCAGTCAGAAAGCTTAAATATGCAAATCTTAAAAGAATTTTTTTGTTGTAAGAGTATTAATATGAGAAATATCAAATAATGTGTGGAATTGTAGGCCTTTACCTAAAAACTAAAAAGTATGAGAAGTCACTTGGTGCTTTCTTGTCTGAAATGCTGGATAGCATGGAGAATAGAGGGCCAGATAGTGCTGGTTTTGCCATTTATACTAAAGAGGTAAAAAATAATTATAAATATTCAATCTGTTTAAATAAATTAAATGAAAATGAATTTAAAAAAAAGATTAACAAGCTTTTAAAAAAAACAAAAATTAAAAAGTTTTCTGATCATGTGGTATTGGAAACTGCTGATAAGCCAAACAAAGTTCTAGATATTTTAAAAGTGAATTTAAGTGAGGTTTCATTAGTTGGTTATGGTAAAAGTATTAATATTTTTAAGCAAACAGGAAACCCTAAAGATATTGTTAAAAATTTTAATCTATCTTCATTTTCGGGTTCGCACGGCATTGGTCATACGAGAATGGCAACTGAAAGTGCGATAACCACTGAAGGCTCTCATCCATATTCTACAGCAGAAGACGAATGTCTTGTTCATAATGGCTCTCTGTCAAATCATAATAATATTAGAAGAACATTAATTAAAAAAGGTGAAAGCTTTAGTTCTGAAAATGATACTGAAGTAGCAGCAGGATATATTTCAAATCAAATATCTGAAGGCAAAGATCTGGAAACTACACTAAAAGAAAGTTTAAAAAATTTAGATGGTTTTTATACTTTTATAGCGGGTACTAAAAAAGGCTTTGCACTTTTAAGAGATGAAATTGCTTGTAAGCCTGCAGTTATAGCTGAAACAGATGACTATGTAGCTATAGCATCTGAGTTTCAGGCAATGGCTCACTTACCTGGTGTAGATGATGCAAATATCTTTGAGCCTGAGCCAGGTATTGTTTATTCATGGGGTAATTGATGGAGCTAGATTTAAAAAAAATAGAATTAAGAGAAATAAATTCAAAACTTCAGAACTTAGATAAGAGTCATACGGAGAAAAATTTTACAATTACAAATCCAAAAGGCTGCCATGCTTTATGTGTTGGCCTTATTCAAAAAATCGATGTCATAATTAATGGTCACGTTGGATATTATTGTGCTGGCATGAATCAAAATGCAAATATAATAATAAATGGTAATGTTAGTACTGGTGTTGCAGAGAACATGATGTCAGGTACTGTTCATGTAAAAGGTAACGCATCGCAATCTGCTGGCGCTACAGCTCATGGTGGGTTATTGATAATCGATGGTAATGCCAGTTCGAGATGCGGCATATCTATGAAAGGCGTTGATATTGTAGTTAAAGGATCAGTTGGTCATATGTCTGCATTTATGGCACAATCTGGTACTTTATTAGTATGTGGAGATGCAGGCGATGCTCTTGGAGATAGCTTATATGAAACTGAAATTTTTGTTAAAGGCAAAGTTAAGTCACTGGGAGTTGACTGCATTGAAAAAAAAATAAAACCTAAACATATAAAAAAAATAATAGAGCTATTAAAAAAAAGTAAGATTAAAAATATAAAACCAGAACAATTTAAAAGATATGGGTCAGCAAGAAAATTATATAATTTTAATATAGACAATGTATCTGAGTATTAAACATGAACGATAAAACTAAAACACATCCAAGAATCTCAGCAACGTTTGATGAGTACACGAATTCAGAAATTCGTCGCGCAGCTGAAACTGGAATCTATGACATTAGGGGTGGTGGATCAAAAAGAAAACTACCTCATTTTGATGACTTGCTATTTCTTGGTGCTTCAATTTCTAGATACCCATTGGAAGGCTATAGAGAAACTTGTAATACAAAAGTTACACTTGGTACGAGGTATGCGAAAAAACCACTTGAACTAGATATTCCAGTAACTATTGCTGGGATGAGTTTTGGAGCCTTATCAGGTCCAGCTAAGGAGGCGCTTGGACGTGGTGCAACTGCCGCGGGAACTTCTACTACAACTGGTGATGGGGGAATGACTCCTGAAGAAAGAGGACAATCAAAACACTTAGTGTATCAATTGCTTCCATCTAGATATGGCATGAACCCAAATGATTTAAGAAAAGCCGATGCAATTGAAGTTGTTATCGGGCAGGGGGCAAAGCCTGGTGGTGGAGGAATGCTGCTTGGACAAAAGATTGATGATAGAGTAGCTGAAATGAGAACTCTTCCAAAGGGAGTAGACCAACGATCTGCATGTCGACATCCTGATTGGACCGGACCTGATGATTTAAAAATTAAAATTTTAGAACTAAGAGAGATAACTAATTGGCAAGTTCCTATCTTTATAAAAATAGCAGGGGCCAGACCTTATTATGATACTGCATTAGCAATCAAAGCTGGGGCAGATGTGGTTGTGATAGATGGTATGCAAGGTGGAACCGCTGCAACTCAAGAAGTATTTATTGAAAATGTGGGTCAACCCACTTTAGCGTGTATCAGGCCCGCGGTTGAAGCATTACAAGATTTAAATATGCATAGAGAAGTTCAGCTAATTATATCTGGTGGCATAAGAAATGGGGCAGATGCAGCAAAAGCAATAGCTTTAGGGGCTGATGCAGTTTCAATTGGATCAGCAGCAATGATAGCCATTGGGGATAATGATCCAAAGTGGGAAAAAGAGTATCAAAAACTAGGCACTGAAGCAGGCGCTTATGATGATTGGCACGAAGGTAAAGACCCTGCAGGTATTTTTACTCAAGATCCAAAATTAATGAAAAGATTAGATCCAGTTAAAGCAGGCAAACGGCTTTCAAACTTTCTAAAAGTTATGACTCTTGAAGCACAAACCATTGCTAGAGCTTGTGGTAAAAATGACTTACATAATCTTGAGCCAGAAGATTTGGTGGCATTAACTTTAGAAGCTGCTGCTATGGCAAAAGTTCCTCTTGCGGGCACTGACTGGATACCCGGATCTAAAAAAGATAAGTAGCAGTATAGTGAAAGAGCTAATTTTTATTTACAATGCTAAAAGTGGTCTATACCAAGCTGCAGTAGACTGGACACATAAAATTATTTCACCAGGAACATACGAATGCAGTTTATGCAGTTTAACCTATGGAAATTTAGGTAAATATAATAAATGGAGCAAGTTTCTAGAGACAATCAATATGAATAAAAGCTTTATCTATGATGACCAGTTAAGAGATTTAGATTTTTATAATAATGAATCGTTGCCATGTATTTTTCTGAGAAAAGATAATAATTATTCATTATTACTTACAAGTGATGAGCTAAATAATTCTGAAAATTTAGATAATTTAATAGATCTAATTAAAAAAAAATTATTCAATTAAACCCATTATTAAATATTTGTATCACTCACTAAAATCCATATCAACAGACTCGATATTTAATTGGCCAGCTAATCCAGCCTCTCTATGTTGATACCCTTCTAATAATTCAGGATCTGATGGCATCATATTTTCACCCATTACTTTCTTTGAAGGCCATTTAGCTATAGCAACGGCATCCCATAATTCTTCAACTTTTCCAATTGTCATTCTTGTAATTTTTGATTTGAAAATTAACTCACCACCAATTTCTTTAAGATGCTTTTCCATAATCTTCCCATATATTGCATAAGCTTCAGATCCAGTCAGACTAGTTTCTCTTCCATCTTTGTATTCTGCTTTATCCTTAAACTTTAGAAGATTGACCATAAAAACAGCTTGATCATCATTATTTTCTTCAAAAAACCCCTTCATTTGTTCTTTGTTAGGGTAGACGCGATTTTCGAATTTCATTTCTTTCATCTCTTAAGTAATTCTAAAATGAATGAGAGCTCATATTTTTACAAACTTCATTAAATTGATTAATAGTTTCAGTAATAATTGTATCAACACTTTTTATCTCATTGATCAAGCCAATCGATTGTCCAGCTAGTGCTGGTGCTGCGTTCATATCACCATTAAAATATAAATCCTTAATACCAATCATAGATGACATATCCATTAAACCTTTATCATATATTTCTTTGGTGAATTCAGTTTTAAGTGCCCTAATACAAGGCTTTGATTTTTTATTTAGAATATATGTACCTTGCTCATCAGAATTTAGTATTGCTTGCTTGAAGTTATCATGCACAGGACTTTCTTGAGATGAAACAAACCTAGTTCCCATTTGAATGCCTTCAGCACCAGCTGCAAATGCTGCTGCCATACCAATACCATCAACAATTCCACCTGCTGCAATCATCGGAATATCTGTGTGTCTTCTTATTGATTGTAATAAAACATACAAACCAACTTCTTCAGGACTTTTAAATCCACCACCTTCAGTTCCTTCAACAACAAGCCCATCAACTCCAGCTTTCACAGCTTTTAATGCACCAGCCAAACTAGGAACTGCGTGAAACACAGTTATGCCAGCATCTTTTAAAACATGAATGTACTTTGCTGGATCTCCAGCAGAGGTAGTGACAAATTTTATATTTTCTTCAATAACTAAATTAATCATACTTTCGTCTTGAAGAAATAGAATAGGAAGATTGACTCCAAACGGTTTATTAGTCAAATCTGCCATTGCTCTAATTTCAGCTTTACACATTTCAGTTTCACCTGAAGATGTTTCAATAACTCCAAAGCCTCCAGCATTAGAGACGGCAGAAGCCAACTGACTTCTTGCAATCCATCCCATGGGAGCTTGAATTATTGGATATTTTGATT
>JADHQX010000082.1 GCA_016777745.1 Candidatus Pelagibacterales bacterium | reverse complement strand
TTTACCAATATCTAAGGTAACTGTACTACCAACAGCTAACGGAACTATATCTACATCCATATCCTGTATCCATATTTATGACTACTAACTACATTCATAATTAGAATTAAGATATAGAAAAATATTTATACGTATTGACCAGCAACAAATCCTGATGACCAAGCCCATTGAAAATTATAACCACCTAAATGACCAGTAACATCAACAACTTCACCAATAAAATATAATCCATCTATATTTTTTGTCATCATTGTTTTAGAGGATAACTCGTTAGTATCTACACCACCTAAAGTAACTTCTGCTGTTCGATAACCTTCAGAACCAGTTGGCTTTATACTCCAATTATTTATTTTTACACTTAAATCATTTAGTAATTTATTTGGTAAATCTGCAATTCTTCCTGAAATTTTAGTTTCATCACAAATCATTGAAGCAAGTCTTTTTGGAATAATTTCAGATAAAGTAGATATTACATCTTGTCTTGGGGATATTTCTTTCTTATTTTGAAGATGATGAAAAATATTATTTAATGGAGCTAAATTAATTTTAATTTTCTGACCTAGCTTCCAGTAAGATGATATTTGTAATATAGAAGGTCCACTTAATCCTCGATGAGTAAATAACATTCCTTCTTCAAATAGAATTTGATCAGATGTAACAGATGCCTCAACTGATAATCCTGATAGTTCTTTACATTTTTTTAATAGATCTTCACTAAAAGTTAAAGGCACTAAAGCTGGAAGTGTTTCTATTATATTTAAACCAAACTGTTTAGCGATTTCGTAGCCAAATTTACTAGCACCTATCTTTGGTACAGATAAGCCACCGGTCGCGACAACTAATGATTCACACAAATATTCATCTTTAATTGTATTAATTAAAAAACTATTTTCATTTTTTTTAACAGAAGAAATAGAAGTGCCGCTTAATAAATCAACATTTGCATATGAACATTCTAAATGAAGCATATCTATTATTTGTTGTGCACTTTCATCGCAAAATAATTGTCCTAATTTTTTTTCATGAAATTTTATTTTATGTTTTTTCATTAGCTTGATAAAGTCTTCATGGGTATACTTAGCTAATGCAGAAATCATATAACTAGGATTAGAAGATATAAATCTACTTTGATCGGTGTTTACGTTAGTAAAGTTACAACGCCCACCACCTGAGATTCTAATTTTTTCACCTATTTTTTTGGCATGATCTAATAAAAGGACTTTTCTACCTCTTTTTCCAGCCTCTATTGCACACATCATACCAGCTGCACCAGAACCTATAATTACTACATCGTATTGCTTGTTCATATTGAAGACACTAGTTGTCGTGATACCTTTGGTTTGCCGCATCTTCATTCATTAACGGTATTAACTGTGCAACAAGCACTCCGACTATAATGAGTGTACATCCAATAATCTGAATAGATGAAAGCATTTGAGTTAGTATAATCCACGCTGTTAAGGCTGCGAAAACCCCCTCTAGAGATAACGTAATAACTGCTGTAGATGGTTTAACATATCTTTGGCCAATAATTTGAAAAGTATAAGCTACACCAGTAGACATTATGCCAACGTATAGAAGCTGCCCTATTTCTTGATATATACCTGAAAAAGAAGGCTCTTCAAATATGAACATAAGAGGAAAACTTAATATAAAACAAATTCCAAACTGATAAAATGCTAATGAAAAAGGTGCGTTAATAATCTCAAAATATTCATCAATAAAAATACAATGTAATGCAAAAAAGACAGCACATAGTGCAACTAAGATATCAGCTGACTGGGCTTCAAAAGAATTACCAGTAGTTAAATAATAAGAACCAACTAAACAAATGCTTACAGATACCCAAATAGACCAATGAATTTTTTTTCCTAGGAAAAATCTTGAAATTATTGGGACAAAGGGAACGTAAAGTATAGTTAAGAACGCTGCATTGCCAACTTTAGTATATTGAAGGGCATATTGCTGAAGAAAAGATCCAACAAATAATGAGCATCCTGTTAGAAAAATAATAAGGTATAATTTTTTCTTATTTGTTTCTTCTACCTTAAAAAATATATCACGTTCAATAAATGCTAAAGGTAATATTATAAGAGTTCCAATTATAAAACGAACATTAATAAATGTAAGTGGGCCTATAAAGTCCATACCTGTTGTCTGAGCAACAAACGCAGTACCCCAAATTATTGATGCTAGGATAAGAAATATAGTTGCAGAGAATTGTTTAGAAAACATTTTAATGTCCTGAATTTTTACAAAACAAAGCTATATCTTTAGTTGGTATCTCACAAGTCCAATTTCTTTGCTCCGCAATAATTCTAAATGTTTTCTCAGCATAGAAGACAACGTGTGTAGGATCTTTTCGATAATACCAGTTTTCAAACTGACTTTCTTCTGTAAGAAAGCATGTCATTATTCCTAACCATGCATTATCAAGTAATAAATTATCTAATAACTTAAATTCATTATATGGATTAAAAAAATGTTCAATTGTTTCAGTGCAAGTAATGAAGTTATATTTTTTTTCCAATACATTTTTATTTGGATAAAAAAATGGATCATATAAATCAATTATATATCCTTTTAATCTTAACATATCAGCTAATGCTGGACCATGCCCACAACCAAACTCAAGTCCATAATCACCAGCAGAAAGCTTTTTTTCTAACGATAAAGACAACTTAGATAAAAAATTTCTATAAGAAATATCGTCAATATTATTATTGTGCTCTAAATAACGATTTTTTTCTGACTTTGAGTCTAGATAGTGAGTTTTATCTAAAAATTTTGCAAGACACGTATTACATTTCCAGTATTTTTTTTTATCTATAACTTTAAAAACTTCAGCTGAATTGTTTTTACAGACAACACATTCCATAGAATATTAATTAATTAGATCGAAACTTAAGATTGATCAGGATTAATTCCTTTGAATTGTTTAAAATAATTCATAACAAAACTTATATCGCTCTCATTATCTCCACTGGGTTCAAATATTTCACCTATTTTTAATGTTTTGGCTGGTGCATCAATTGATAGAAATAATATTTTTGCTTCTGTCTGTTTAGCTATTCTCAAGAAACCACTTTTCCAACGACCAACTTTCTTTCTAGATCCTTCGGGTGCTACTCCTATTATTAGGCCCTTCTCTTTTTCAACAGTCTGAACCACATACTCAATTAATGAGCTAGGGTTTTTTCTATTTACAGGTATCCCGCCCAACCACTTAAAAAACCAGGCTATTCCAGTTATAAATAATGAATCTTTACCAAGCCATTTAACGTTTACATTTAAAGCAAATAAAGCTGCTATTGCTATAATAAAATCCCAATTTGATGTGTGAGGTGCAGCAACAATTAAAATTCTTTCCTCGTTTGGAATACTCCCAATTATCTGCCATCCAAAAGATCCTAAAACAATCTTACCTAGCCATTGAAAAGAAACCCCCCACTTGCCTCTCAAATGTTCAGGTACTTGGTGTTTTGAAATCTTAGCTAGCTTCATTTAAAATCTTCATAATAGTAGTAATTCAGTCCACTTTTATGATTATTATTTACCATAAAATTAGAGAGCCTTTTAGCTCTAATACTTCTATATTTTTTTAGCGAACCTCGTAGAAGAAAATTAATTAAAAATGAAAAATTTTGCCCTATTTTTTCTACGACTCTAATATCAGTTCTGTTGCCAATAAGTAAACTGGGTCGATAAATATTTATTTCATCAAAATCAATTTTTTTTATTGCTTCCTCAAGTTCACCTTTAACTCTCAAATAAAAATTTTTTGAGTTATGATTTGCACCTACTGATGATACTAAGCTAATTTTTGACGCCCCCATTTTTCTAGCTTTTTTTGCAAATGCTAAAGAATAGTCAAAATCTACTTTTCTAAACTCATCTTGGCTTCCAGCTTTTTTAATAGTCGTACCTAAACAAATATAGATATGTTCACACACAGGAAGAAGTCCATCTTTTATAAATAAATCAAAATCTAATTCTGATACATTGGGATGTTCAATTGAACTTCTTGTTACCGCAAAAGTATTTTCATTACTATTACTCAACTCTAACAAAATTAAATTGCCTACAAGGCCTGTAGCGCCAACAACAAGTGCAGTGTTTTCCATGATTATAATGAATACTCAAAGTTTTGTGTTGTCGGATTATGCCCCAAAAGCTTTGCTCCATTTCTTATATGATAATGAGTTGCCATGGGTGTTAAGGGAGATAATGTAACTATTCTTTTAAATCCATTTGTTTTAGCAAAAAGTAGAGCTTCTTCCATAATTTTTTGTCCTGCCCCTTTTTTTCTAGACCATACTGTATACGCAATAATCGTATCAGCATTTTCTTCATATTTATTTACTTTGCTCATTAAATCTAGTTCTCGAACAGTGTGAGGTACGTCGTTTGTAAAAGCTAAACATATGATTGCTTCAATATCATTATTATGCTTCAGGCCATAAATTTTTCTATCAAAAGACTTTCTCCAATTTAAATCTAACTCTGGTCTGACAGGATCTTCAGCAACATCAATTTCATCTAGTTCAATAAACTCAGCTTTTTTTAACCAACTAAAGTCTACAAAGTTTTTCTTATCAAACCATTTAAATAAATTCATAACCATATTTGTAATACTATTTACTCTTCATTTTTAAAAAATGGAATTAAAAAAACTAAACATGCAACTAAAAAAAATATGCTTCCAAACATTGACCAAAAACTACCAATGCTAGCAATGCAGAAACCAATAGCTGATACAATAAATAGTACCCAACCCAGCATGTTAATATGTTTATTTTTCATTTTTGATATTCTACAGTATGCGTCTATTTAATTAATGCCTAGTATTCATAGCTTTAATAAATGCTTACTTTAATGTTGAGATTTTGTTGATTCAAGATTTCGCTTTTCTGCCGCAGCCCAATCTCTAGGTAATACTTTAGAAACAATAAAAAAGCTTACAGCTGATGGTATGAATACAAAAAAAGTTACTGTCATTGCATATCGAATAGAATCTAAGTCGTTATAATTTTCCTTAAACACATCCATAAGCCACCCAGCAAATGTAGGTCCTCCTCCAAGTGCAATCATGTTTAAGATAAAGAAATATAAAGCTGTAGACATTGCGCGCATTTTTATTGGCGCTAAAGTTTGGGCAATCGCAAAACTAGGACCTAAATATACTCCAATTAATGCTAATAATAGAGTGGTCCAAAGAAGATTCATTTCTATTGAAGTGGCCCAATAACTAATAATAGCTATTGGTAAACATAGTGAGATAGCTATAGCGGGTAACCATCCATAAGCTCGAATATCTTTTTGTCCCCACTTATCTGCAAGCTTTGCTCCAAAATAAGTACCTCCAACATAAGCTACACCATTAATAATGCCTAAAATAATTATTAATTTTTGAATATTGTAGGTTGGATCTAGGGCAATTAAAAACTTGGTGTGAAAAGCTGAAGTTGCATAAGCTGCGAAAGATCCAAATGCAATACCAAAACACATAGCCCACCATGCTGGAATTTTTAAAAGGGTTTTTAATGACTCTAAGAACGGTGGTTGAATAATTTCCACATTTTCTTGGAAATCCATTGCTCCTCTGACTGGTTCTCTAAGAGCTAATCTAAGTATGATAGCAAGCACTACACCTGTAAGGCCTAGAAAAATAAAAATCCGTCTCCAATCTACATTCTCAGGTGAACTGCCCATAAGTATTGCAGTTGCAAAATAAGCAGCCATTATTCCTAATGGAATACCCATAGAATAGACACCTAACGCTCCTGCTCTCTCTTCTTTTGGGTATAAATCTGAAATTATCGAATGCGATGGTGGACTTCCACCAGCTTCACCAATACCCACACCCATTCGAGCAATTGCTATTTGTGTAAAATTAGTTGCAAGACCCGTAAGAGCTGTGAATCCACTCCATGTCGCCAGCGCAATAGACAAAATATTTACTCTGTTATATCTATCAGCCAACCAAGCAAGTGGAATTGCTACGGTTGTATAAAGAATGGCAAAAGCTAAACCTATAAGTAATCCTAATTGAGTGTTTGATAAGCCTAAGTCTTGCTGAATAAAAGGCGCAAGAATACCTACTATTTGTCGATCGATAAAATTGAAACCATAAACAATAGTCAGAAGAATCAATACAAAAGTTCTATAATTTTTGTTAGCTTTATTTTTTTCAGTCATTAAGTATCCTTATAAAACTATACACACTATTTTAAGATTAGTTATAAGAAATATTAATAATCTTTATGTAAATCTCTTAAGTATATAAACACAGATATCCAAATTAAGGT
>JADHQX010000081.1 GCA_016777745.1 Candidatus Pelagibacterales bacterium | reverse complement strand
ATATGTTAAATCTTCATATCTTTTATTTGCTATCTTTTCGTCAATTAAAATTTTAATATTTTTATTTGATTTTATTTTTTTTCGTCTGTTAATAAAAAAAGTATTAAGAAAATAATCTAAATTCTGTGAGTGAATATTTTGTTTAATTAATTCAAATTTAACAACTTTTGAATAGACCTTAGGTTTGGGATAAAAAACATTTGGGGATACCTTAAATAATATTTTGAGTCTTCCACAATATTCAGAAATGAATTTATATTTGTTCATTTTTCCAATTTTATAATCTAACTTATCAGCTAGTTCACTTTGAATCATGCAGACTAAATCTGTAAAATTACTATTAAGTTTTATAATTTTTAAAAGAAATTTTGAGCTTATATTATAAGGGAGGTTTGAGATTAACTTAAAATCTTTTAATTTTGAAAAATCATATAGCAAGGCATCATCATTGATAATTGTTATTTTTTTTTTATCAAATTTTTTTAATAGTTTTTTGTATAGATTGAAATCTTTTTCAATAATAATTAATTTATTTGGATTTTGATCTAATATTTTTTCAGTTAATGCACCAAGCCCAGGACCAATTTCAACAATATTATTGTTTTCAATTTTGATACTGCTTATTATTTTATTAACAGTATTTTTATCAATTAAAAAATTTTGACCTAAAGATTTTTTAGCTACTATCAATTTTATTTCTATTTCTATTTATTTTTTTTATTAAGTTAAAGCAATTAATAATACCATTTGATATTACTTTTCTTGATCCAATTAAATTTTCTGCAGTTCCATGACTAGGGGAGACTCTAATAATATCTAAATTTGATGTAAAATTTACTCCTTGATAATTAGATAAAATTTTAAAGGGTATTAATGCTTGATCATGATATGTAAAAATAAAGGCATCGTAGTAATTTAAATTTTGGTTATTGATCATTCCATCACCAGAAACAGGGCCATCAATAAATAATCCTCTTTTTTTTAATAGATTAATAATTGGTAATAAATATTTATTATCGTCTTTAGATATAGTTTTGTTTTCTCCTGCATGAGGATTAATTCCAGCAAGAATCATTTTTGGTTTTGTTATTTTAAAATCATTTACCAGAGTATAATATAAATTTTCAATTTTTTTGCTCATCAAAATCTTATTTTGAAATGATTTATATACCTTTTTAATCTCTATATGGATGGTTAGAGGTATAAAAAATTTTTTTTTATGATAAAAAACCATATTACTGTATTTTTCATTTTCTTTGTTTGAAAAAAAAGATGTTTGATCAATAAAACTTTTATCAATAGATCTTTTAATTTTATATTTATTTAAAGGCAGAGTTAATATCCCTATAAATTTCTTTTTTTTGGTTAGTTCGTAAGATTTATTTAATGAATCCATTGTATTGGTGTCCATATTTTGTGTTTTAAAACTTAAAATATTTAGTTTTTTTTTATTATAATTACTAAAATTTCCTTCATTCAAAATTTTAATTCTATTTTTAGGAAATTTTATATATTTATTAAAAATATTTATATTTGTTAATAAGACGAAATTATTTATTTTTTCTTTTTTAAACTCTTTTAAAAGTAAGTGTATACCAATCCCTTTTATGTCACCTATAGTGACGCAGATTAATTTTTTATTTAATTTGGATAAATTTGAATTCATTTTTATAAGTTTTCAAAAAATTTTTTTGTATTTTATTTACCAATGAGTTTATATTTTTATTAAAATTAATATCTTTTAAAAGATTTTCATCATAAGTCATGTTGCATAAGATAATATAATTATAATTATCATTATCATCTATAATAATGTAGTCATTTATTGATTTTAAATTATTTTTAATATTATTATTCAATTTTGAATATTCATATTCTTTAAAAACAGTTTTGTTAATATCAATAATATCTCTAATTTTATTGCATTGTATATCTTTTTTTTTCAAAGGGGTGTCTGTTATAAAGTTTATTAATTCTACAAAAATTCCTTCGTAACTCTCTAAGTTTTTAATAATTGATATTAAATTGATATATCCATTTTTAATTTCCAAATAAATTGGAATATCTTCGTCAATAATATATCTAATTTTATTAGATATTATGCTATTATCGTCTATATTTTCTTCTTTATAAAAAAAATCAATTCTATTTTCTGTTAAAAATTTTTTTAGTTCGTTAAAATTATCTCTTTCACTAATATTTTTAATTATTTTTATATCTAATAAATTTTCTTTTATTATTATATTTCGTAAATTATAATTATATAATAAATCAATACTCCCAACTTCATTAAATAAGCTTTCCTTGTTGAAATTTAATCTTTCCTCAATTATTTTTTTTCTAATTAAGTCTATGTATATATTAAATTTAAAATTTTTTACTTCTTCATCATTTAATTTTTTAACATCATTAAAATTATTTTTATATAATAAATCAACCTCTTCGATTATATTTTTATAGTTTATATTATTTACAACATAATATTCGTAAAATATTAATGCAGATATGTAGTCATTTAAAATTTCTTTTTTTTCTGATTTGGTCAGTTTAGTTATATTTAATTTATTTGAAGATGATATATATTCTGTTCTTATTTCTAAATCTATATTTGTAAAAACTTTATTTTCTATTTTAAATAATATTTCATTTGTTTTAAATTCATTTGCGTGCAAATTGAAATTAACTAATAAAAAAGTAATTAAACTAATTAAATAATTCATTATTAATACTTATGCTCTCCCATTCAATATCTTCTTTATCGTCTTCTGATACAGCAAGATTTGTTGATTTGTATGATCCAAGATTTTTAAATGCAAACATAATAGTTATTATATCTTGAGGTTTTAGATTTTCCTCACTATAAGAGTTTCGTTTAAAATCTATATTTACACCAAAACATTCATCATAATAACTATATGAAACACCACTTTCTGTGTTTATAGATTTTTTTAAATCATATAAGCCAATGTATGAAATTTTAGAATATTTAAATAATTTTTTAGATACAAATTCATAATTTAAAGTTTCTTTATCAGATGTAATAACATCTCCAGATTTATTTTTTTCATCCAAATAACTTAATTTGTAATTACCTATTTTATTTTCATATGAAAAGTTTGTATTTTGACTTTTCATAAAATTATTATGTGGATCAAATCTAAAATTATAAGAAGCTGAGTATTTTTCTTTATTTAAACTTAAATTACCTAAAAAATCACTTAGCTTTTTTTCATTACCTTGAGAGTAATGATAATTACTATTATCTGTAAATTCATAAGCCGATAAAAGAGTTCCATTTATAATATCATTCTTAATATTAAAACTTAAATCAAGTCTTTTAGAATTATCTAATTTATCTGTTCCTGAATATCTATTTAAGTTTGAATTATTTTCTATAGTGTAAGAGTTTATTGAAGAGTCTTCATTTGATAGTTTATTGCTATTTGAAATTCCAGGTGAAATAACTAGTTTTAATTTAGGTGTATATATAAAATTATTTTTTGAATTAATTATTTTAAATGGAGTTTCTGCAGTAATTCCAAATATTGGAAAACTTCTAAAATATTCACTAACTACATATTTATTTTCAATCTTTTTATCTACAGTTTTAAAAAATTGGTTATAGATGTTTGTTTCAAAATTTATTTTGCTATTATACATAATTTTTTCATTATTAATATTAATGAGAGATGATACTTTATTTTGGCTTTTAGCATGAATTTCTGTAGGAGTATCCCTCATAATATTATAAAATTCTAAATTATTACTATATTTATATCCGTTTATTTTTTCTTCGCCTGAATAAAAATTTACATATGGTAAGATCGTTGGTAAAGTTTTATTATCTTCTCCATCTTGATTACTCTGATAATTAGTTATGTTTATTTTTAATTCATCATCAATTTTATTTAAATTGTAACCATGAATATCAAGTGAAGTATGAAGTGAGCTTGAGTAACTTAAATTATTATTAGGACTTACTTTTTGAATATAATTTTTAGATGTCTCTAAAGCTGAAGTAAATTTAAGATTAAATTTTTCATTAATATTTTGATTATATATGTTAATTAAACTACCTTCTTTTAACCATTTTTCAGAATTTTGATTTTCAAAAGTAGTATCAAACGTTAAATTTGTTTGCAAATTTCCACCTGATAATATTTGATTATAATCGAATTTAAATCTTTGAGAAGAGTCAGTTCCTCCACCATAGTTTATTATAGGTGTAAAAGTTAATTCTTTATCTTGACTTAAATTAAAATAATATGGGAAAGAAGTTGATTGAGATATTTTTGTATCAAAAAAATTTAAGTTTATAGATGGTGTTAAAAACCCACTTTTTCTTTCTTTTCTTAAGGGAGAGGGTGCTAATAAATATGGTGTATAAAATACTGGTAAATTAAAAACTCTCATTTTTGAGTGCTTTTGGTAAAGAAATAGTGAGCTATAATCATGCAGCATTTTTTCGCTTTCCATTTGCCAAATTGGGCATAAAAAATTTGCTATTTTTATTTTACTGTTGCATGGTGAATATACTCCTTTAGATATTACATCTATATTATGATCTCTTTTTATTTGCTTACCAACAATTCTTGACCCATCTTCTAGCAAAACTTTAACGTCATTAATTTCTGCTAATTTAAAATTAGATTCAAAAAATCCACTAGATCCATAATAGTAATTATTTCTATGATCTTTTAGGCTAAATTCAATTGGAAGAGAGATATTCCCTGTTGTTTGAGAGTAAATAATTAAATCTGAAGATATAATGTTATTTTCATATAAAATTTTAGCTTTCCCTTTAGCTACTATATTGTTTTGTTGGTCATAAGATATTTTATCTGCATAAATTAATATTTCAGTAGCATTTTGTTGGTAGGTTAAAAGTAAAAAAAATAGCATTATTGATATGCGTAAGAAGTTTTTTTTAAAGAACATATTAATCATTTTCTATCTGTATAGTTTTATAAATACCAACAAAGAAAGGTATAATAAAAATTATAAAATATGAAAATAAAAAATTAACGTTAAAGGTTATTGTAAATTTGTTAATTAACTCTCTTAAGACATAAAAGGAAAATCCTATTAAGACAGCATAAAACAAAATTTTAAAAAAACTTTCATTTCTCTTATATTTAGCAGAAAAACTCATTACAACAAAAGCTAATAAAATCATAAATATTGGTTTTAATATTTCTGACAAATAAAATAACCCAACGGCTGAGGAGTAGAGATTAAATTTTTTCATAGTCTTTATGTGATTTAAATAATTATAATATGGTATATTTTTATAATTTATATTTGAACTTAGAATGCTTTCTTTTGAAAAATTTAAATCTAATATATATTCTTTATGATTAGAATAATTATCTTTCAAAATATCAAATAAATTTGCATTATTAAGTACAAAGCTTTTATTTTTAATTATCCCATAATCTGATTGAAAAAAAATTCTTTTATCTTTTTGTATTGATAGAATTTCAATATCTCTAGCAATCATTTCTTGTATATCAAAATTTTTTATATTTATATAATAAATCCCATTTTTAGAATTTTTATTTTTTATCCATAAATTATTTTCTGAAAATTTTATAGAATACATATTTTCATTTTGATTATTTAAATATTTATCATATTTAATTTCAGATATAGCCGCGATTGGATTAACCATTATTAAAATAAATAAGCCATATAAAAAAACTCCAATACTAATAGGTTGAAATATATCAAAAATTGAAAAACCAATATTTCTCATTGCAATTAACTCATTGTTTTTAATTAAATACCTAAATAAAAAAGCTGTAGAAATAATTATAACAAATGAACTAGTTTCATTCACTATTGATGGGATTTTTAAAAAACTTAAATATATATAATTTAATAAACTTTGATTTTCTCTTTCGATAACTCTTGATAACTCAATTAAATTAATAAAAATGATAAAAATTAAAATTAAAATCTGATTTATTAAAATATATTTAATTGAAGTATTTAACAAATAGGTTTTAATTTTATACATTTTTTTTACCTAAATAAAAATAAATTAAAGAAATGATTAAAATTGAAAAAATTATTAACATATTCAAAATATAATTAATTTCCAAATTTTTTATGACTTGATTTAAAATCAATAATGAAAATGAAATAACTAAAAAAAAAGTTAAATTATAAAAATTAAATTTATAAAGCTTTATATTGTTGAAATAAAAAAAAAGAATTATTAATATTACAATGATAGTATCAGCAATTTTGTTAACTATATTCAAATAATCTTTATTTTTAATATCATCAAATATACTAAAAGTGTTTTTATCAAAATTATCATACTCCTTAAAGTTATTATTTTTTATATTTAGT